>NZ_JBNFOB010000140.1:0-6216 GCF_057364565.1 Micrococcus sp. LASM2_SD2
CCGGGCGCGGCGGCAGGCGGGGGCGGAGAGGCGGCAGGCGCGGCGCGCCGGCGTCGCGATGATTCCCCTCGAAGCTCATGCCCTCACCCTACGGGCGTGACAACTGTCATGGTCCGCCGTGCGGAGATGCCCGGGCGAAGGTGACGCTGCGGCACTTCTTGCCGAGCCCACCGGGCGGAAGGCTGGAGTCATCAGCTCGGGAACCCGACCGGATCCCGAACCGGAGCACTCGGGAACACGACGTTGTCCCGAACGACAGCACTCGAGAGGAACGTGGTCACGATGGACCTGATGAACACCGCACGCGAGTTCGTGACGGGACTGCCGGAGGCGCTGCAGGGCATGGGCGTCTTCCTCGTCTCCTTCATCCCGTTCGTGGAGGGCGAGGGCGCCGCGGTCATCGGCGTGCTTGCCGGCATCGACCCCTGGCTGGCCGCTCCGGTGGCGGCCCTGGGCAACATCCTGGTGATCGCGATCCTGGTGTACACCGCCCACGGGGTGCGCGGCGCCGTGCTGAACCGCCGCGCCGCCCGTCGCGAGCCGGCCCCGGCGATGGCCGGTGCATCGGACGGACGTGACGGTTTCCCGAACGACAGCACCTGGGGACGCGACGATTTCCCGAACGAAAGCGCCGGGGGCCAGAAGCAGGGGTCCGCGTCCCGCGCGCTGCTGCGCGAGCGCTTCGAGCGCTGGGGCGTGCCGGGCCTGTCCCTGATCGGCCCGCTGATCTTCATCCCGGGCCATGCCGCGGCCCCGGCCATGGTCTCTTTCGGCGCCTCGAAGGACTACGTGATGGTGTGGCAGGTCGTCTCGATCGTCCTCTACACCGCGGTGACCGCCTCGCTGCTGGCCTTCGCCCTCATGAAGATGGGCACCCTCGGCTGAGCCGGCCCCTTCGTCGAACCAGAGGAATCGGCCTCTTCAGATCGCTCTGAAGGGGCCGATTCCTCTGGTTCGGCGCGAGGACCTCCCAATCCGGCGCGGAGGCGTCAGCCCTTCCGGGCCACGGTCAGGCCGTCCTCGCCCTCGACCCGGTCCACGGACACGGTGTCCCCGTCCGCGATCTCGCCGGCCAGGATGCCGCGGGCCAGGCGGTCGCCGATCTCGCGCTGCACCAGGCGGCGCAGCGGACGGGCGCCGTAGGCCGGGTCGAAGCCGGTCTCGGCCAGCCACTGCTCGGCCGCCTCGGACACCTCGAGGGTGAGTCGACGCTCCGCCAGGCGGGACTGCATGTCCGCGACCTGCAGGTCCACGATCCTCGTCAGCTCCGCCAGGCTGAGCGCGTCGAACTGCACCACCTCGTCCAGGCGGTTCAGGAACTCCGGCTTGAAGGCCGTCCTCACCACGGACATCACGGACTCGTGCTTCTCCTCATCGGACAGCGACGGGTCCACCAGGAACTGGCTGCCCAGGTTCGAGGTCAGGATGAGGATGACGTTGCGGAAGTCCACGGTGCGGCCCTGGCCGTCGGTGAGGCGGCCGTCGTCGAGCACCTGCAGGAGGATGTCGAAGACCTCCGGGTGGGCCTTCTCCACCTCGTCCAGCAGCACCACCGAGTACGGGCGGCGCCGCACGGCCTCGGTCAGCTGGCCGCCCTCGTCGTAGCCGACGTAGCCGGGAGGGGCGCCCACCAGACGGGAGACCGCGTGCTTCTCCGCGTACTCGGACATGTCGATGCGGACCATGGCCCGGTCGTCGTCGAACAGGAAGTCCGCCAGCGACTTCGCCAGCTCCGTCTTGCCCACGCCCGTGGGGCCCAGGAAGAGGAACGAACCGGTCGGACGGTCCGGGTCGGACACGCCGGCGCGGGCGCGGCGCACCGCATCCGAGACGGCCGTGACCGCGGCCTTCTGGCCGATCAGGCGCTCGCCGAGGTGCTCCTCCATGGTGAGCAGCTTCTCGGACTCGGAGGCCATCATGCGGCCGGCCGGGATGCCGGTCCACGCGGAGATGACCTCCGCGATGTCGTCCGCCGTGACGTTCTCCGAGACCATGGTGTGCTCGTCCTCGGAGCCGCCCTCCGCGGACCGCTCGGCCTCGTCGGCGGCGGCCAGCTCCTTCTCCAGGGCGGGGATCTCGCCGTAGAGCAGGCGGGAGGCCTCGGCGAGGTCGCCCTCGCGCTGGGCCTTCTCGGCCTGGGAGCGCAGGTCGTCGATCTTCACGCGCAGGTCACCGGCCTTGTTCAGCGAGGCCTTCTCCTGCTCCCACCGGGCGGTGAGGGCGCGCAGCTCCTCCTCCTTGTCCGCCTTCTCGGCGCGGAGGCCGGCCAGGCGCTCCACAGAGGACGGGTCGGACTCGCCCTCCAGGGCCAGCTCCTCCATGGTGATGCGGTCCACCTGGCGGCGCAGCACGTCGATCTCCTCCGGGGCGGAGTCGATCTCCATGCGCAGGCGCGAGGCGGCCTCGTCCACGAGGTCGATGGCCTTATCCGGCAGCTGACGGCCGGTGATGTACCGGTCGGACAGGGACGCGGCGGCCACCAGGGCGGAGTCCGCGATCTCCACCTTGTGGTGCGCCTCGTAGCGCTCCTTCAGGCCGCGGAGGATCGCGATGGTGTCGTCCACCGACGGCTCGCCCACGTAGACCTGCTGGAAGCGGCGCTCCAGGGCGGGGTCCTTCTCGATGTTCTCGCGGTACTCGTCCAGGGTGGTGGCGCCGATCAGGCGCAGCTCGCCACGGGCCAGCATGGGCTTGAGCATGTTGCCCGCGTCCATGGCGCCCTCGGAGGCGCCGGCGCCGACCACGGTGTGGATCTCGTCGATGAAGGTGACGATCTGCCCGTCCGCGGCCTTGATCTCCTCGAGCACGGCCTTCAGGCGCTCCTCGAACTCGCCGCGGTACTTCGCTCCGGCGATCATGGCACCCAGGTCCAGGGAGATCAGGGTCTTGCCGCGCAGGGACTCCGGGACGTCGCCGGCCACCATGCGCTGGGCCAGGCCCTCCACCACGGCGGTCTTGCCGACGCCGGGCTCGCCGATGAGCACCGGATTGTTCTTGGTGCGGCGGGAGAGGACCTGCACCACGCGGCGGATCTCGGCGTCACGGCCGATGACCGGGTCCAGCCTGCCGGAGCGGGCCACGGCGGTCAGGTCCGTGCCGAACTTCTCCAGTGACTGGAACGTGGCCTCCGGGTCCGGGGTGGTCACCTTGGAGTCGCCGCGCACCTGGCCGAAGGCGGCGCGCAGGGCCTCCACGGTGGCACCGGCGTTGCGCAGGGCGGTGCCCGCCTCGCCGGAGTCCGCGGCCAGGCCGAGCAGCAGGTGCTCGGTCGAGACGTAGGTGTCCCCGAAGCCGGCGGCCTGCTGCTGGGCCGCGCGCACCACGTTGCCGGAGGCCGGGGACAGCTTCGCCTCGGCGACGGCCGAGCCGGAGACCTTGGGCAGCGCGTAGATGGCCGAGGACGCGGCGGAGGACACCACGTCCGGGTCCACGCCGGCGGCCTTGAGCACGCCGACGGCCACGGAGTCGCGCTGGTCCATGAGCGCCTTGAGCAGGTGGGCCGGCTCGATGGTCGGGTTGTTCGCGGTGGAGGCGTTCATGGCCGCGGCCGAGAGCGCCTCCTGGCTCTTGGTGGTGAACTGCGGGTTCTGGTTCATGGGTGGCCTCCTCAGGGCGTCCGGGAAAACTTGAGTCTGTTCTGCTCAACCCTGTCTGCGGTCACTCTATTCCACCACCGGGACCGGCGCCGGCACACCGCTCGTCCCCGGTGTCCGACCCCGGTGCCCGACCCCGGGGCTTGACCCCGGTCAAGGCCGTTCCGCGCCGACTGGGATGGACTGAGGGCAGTCGAACGCCCGCACCCGCGGACCCCGCCCCAGAAAGGACGTCCCACCATGAACGCGCTCACCGCGCTCCTCGGCTCGGCCACCGCCAAGGCCAGGATCGCGGCGGTCTCCGGAGCCCTGCTGCTCGCCGCCCTCGCAGCCTGGGCGATGGGCTCCCCGACCGTCCAGGACATCGCCCTGATCGCCGCCTCGGTCGTCGCCGGCGTCCCCATCGCCCTGATCGCCGTCCAGGCGCTGCGCTACAAGGCGTTCTCCATCGACCTGCTGGTGACCATCGCGGTCGTCGGCGCCCTGGTCATCGGCGAGTACGTCGAGTCCGGCGTCGTCGCCTTCCTCTTTGTCTTCGGCTCGTATCTGGAGGCCCGCACGCTGGCCAAGACCCGCGAGTCCATCCGCGAGCTGACCGAGATGGCCCCGCGCACCGCCACCGTGCTGCGCGACGGCGAGACCGTCACCGTCGACGTCGACGACGTGGACGAGGGCGAGACCGTCGTCATCCGCACCGGCGACACCGTCCCCGTGGACGGCACCGTGGTCTCCGGCTCCGGCCACCTGGACGAGGCCACCATCACCGGCGAGTCCGTCCCCGTGGAGCGCACCGAGGGCGACCAGGTCTTCTCCGGCACCCTGCTGGACAACGGCTACCTGCAGGTCCGCGCCGACCAGGTCGGCGACGACACCACCTTCGCCCGCATCATCGAGATGGTGGAGGACGCCCAGAACTCCTCCTCCTCGGCCCAGCGCTTCCTGGACCGCTTCGCCAAGTGGTACACCCCGGCGATCATCGTCGCCTCCGTCCTGGTGTTCGCCTTCACCCGCGACGCCCACTTCGCCCTGACCTTCCTGGTCATCTCCTGCCCCGGCGCCCTGGTGATCTCCACCCCGGTGTCCATGGTGGCCGGCCTGGGCAACGGCGCCCGGCACGGCGTGCTGCTCAAGGGCGGCGACGCGATGGAGCGGCTGTCCACGGTGAGCGCCGTCGTCGTGGACAAGACCGGCACCCTGACCCACGGCCACCCGGAGGTCACCGCGGTGCGCGCCCGCCCCGGCGTCGAGGAGACCGAGATGCTGGCCCTGGCCGCCTCCCTGGAGACCGCCTCCGAGCACCCGCTGGGCGCTGCCGTCGTCCGTGACGCCCGCACCCGCGGGCTCGCCCTGACCGACCCGACCGAGGTGGAGGTCCACCGCGGCGCCGGCATCTCCGGCCTGGTGGACGGCACCTGGGTGGGTGTGGGCTCGCGCCGCATGCTCCCCGAGGAGGGCCTGGCCGCCGACGTCATGGACACCGTCGAGGCCCATGAACGCGACGGCGCCACCGTGTTCTTCGTGCTGGCCGGCCCGCAGGCCATGAGCGCCGAGGTGATCGGCCTGATCGCCGTGGCGGACACTGTCCGCGAGGGCGTGGCCGAGTCCATCGCCCAGCTGCACGGGGCCGGCATCGAGAAGGTCGTCATGCTCACCGGAGACAACCGCCGCACCGCACAGGCGGTCGCCACCCGCCTGGGCATCGACGAGGTCCGCGCCGAGCTGATGCCCCAGGACAAGGTCACCGCGGTCCAGGAACTGCAAGAGCAGGGCCTGAAGGTCGCCATGATCGGCGACGGCGTCAACGACGCCCCCGCGATCGCCACCGCCGACCTCGGCATCGCCATGGGCACCGGCACGGACGTCTCCATCGAGACGGCCGACGTGGTGCTCGCCGGCGGCCGCTTCGACCAGCTGGTCCACGCCCGGCGCCTGTCCAAGGCCACCGTGGCGAACATGCTGCAGAACACCGTGATCGCCCTGGCCACCGTGGCCGGACTGCTCCTCGGCGTGCTGGCCGGCAAGGTCTTCATGGCCGCCGGGATGCTCATCCACGAGCTGTCCGTGCTGGTCGTGATCCTCAACGCCGTCCGGCTGGTCCGCTTCGGCCGGCGCGGCCGCACCCAGGCCGACGCCGAGCACGCCGCCCGCGGCGTGCTTGACCCACGTCAAGGCGTCGGATCGAGTTCCGCGATGGACTGAGCATGAACCGAACGGCAGGGATCACCGGCCCGCAGGCCGGCCCCGCTGCCACCGCCCCACCGAGAGGAGCGCCAGAGATGGCCACCAAGAACGCCCGCTTCACCACCGAACCCTTCACCTGCCCCTCCTGCATCAAGAAGATCGAGTTCGCGGTCGGCCGCATGGACGGCGTGCAGGACGTGAACGTGATGTTCAACTCCTCCAAGGTGAAGGTCGCCTTCGAGGAGGACGCGGTGGCCCCGGAGGCCATCGCCGAGACCATCACGGGCCTGGGCTACCCGGTCACCGCCACCTCGGTCCGCTGACCGGCCGGCTGCGGCCCGCCGCAGGACGGGGACGACGACGGCGCCCGGAGGGACACCCTCCGGGCGCCTCGTCCTGTTGCGTGGGTCCGGGCCGCATCCGTGGGGGACCCGGGCGCGGG
>NZ_JBNFOB010000141.1:0-6195 GCF_057364565.1 Micrococcus sp. LASM2_SD2
CGGAGCGGTTCGAGCGCGCAGGCCCGCCCCCGGCTGGCCTTGCCGGTCGCGCCGCCCTTGCCTCCGCCGGACCTGCCCCCGGAGCGACCGGAGGCGCCGGAACGGCCTCGGCCGCCGGCGCCTGAGCGGGATCCTCCCCGGCTCAGCGGACCTTCCCCTTCAGGAAGTCCACCGCACGGGACCAGGCCTGCGTGGCCTCGGCCTCCTGGTAGTTGCCGGCGGGGTTCTCGTCATTGTGGAAGGCGTGGTCCGCGTCGTAGTAGAAGAACTCCACCTCGGCGCCGGACTCCTCGCGGATCTGCTGCTCCTGCTTGCGGGCCTCCTCCACGGGGAACATCTGGTCCTTCTCCGCATAGTGGCCCTGCACGGCGGCCTTGATGCCGGCGAAGGAGCCGGGCACGCCCTGGCCCACGCCGTAGAACGGCACGGCGGCGGAGACCTTCTCGCCCTGCTGCTCGGCCAGGGACAGCACGAAGCCGCCGCCCATGCAGAAGCCGATCGCGCCGACGGTCCCGCTGGTCACCTCGTCTAGGGACAGCAGGTGGTCCACGGCGGCGCCGAGCTGGCGGGCGCCCTCCTCGGCGGGCAGGTTCTCCATCATCTCGCCGGCCTCGTCGCCGTCGTGGGCGATCCAGCCGCCGAAGAGGTCCGGGGCGAGGGCCACGAAGCCCTCCTCGGCCAGGCGGTCGCAGACGTCGCGCATGTGGCGGGTCAGGCCCCACCACTCCTGGATGACGATCACGCCCGGGCCCTTCCCGGACTCCGGGAACGCGATGTAGCCGTGGCCGGTCTGGTCGTCGCCGGACGCCTTGGTGGGCAGGTCGAACGACGTGTTCTGGTACGGGGTCTTCGATGCCATCATCATGCTCCCCACCCTAGGCGCGGCCCCCGATCCACCGCGAGGGCTCTCGCCCTCCGCGGAGAGGCACCGCCCGCCTCCCGACGACGGCCCCTCGCCTCGGCCGCCCGGCTCGCCGGAACGCACGACACCCCCACGATGCACGACGCCGGGGCCTCCGTGCGACGACCCGCGTCGCGGGATGAGACGATGCGGGCCGTGAAGATTCGGCACCGGTGTGCGGCCGGTGGACTCACGGCGACGCAGGACGAGAGGGTGGTCCCCCTCTTCTGTACTTCAGGGTAACCGAAACCCCGCCGTGCCCCCAGAGGTCGGGGCACCCGGACAGGCGCGGGAGCCCAGGTCACCCCGGGCTCCACCGAACCCGTCAGACCCGCCGGCCCGGCAGCAGGTGCGCGATCCGCTCGGCGAGCGCCCCACGCTTGAGCTTCTGGGTGGGGGTGAGCAGCTCGGCGAGCTCCTGGGCGTCCGGCAGCAGCACCGTGAAGGAGCGCAGCCGCTCGGGGGCCGGCACCCGCTCGTTCGCGGCCTCGATCGCCGCGCCCACGGACTCGCGGATCCGCTGCTCGGTGATCTCGAGCATCCGGGTGGCCTCCGCGGCACGGTCGGCGGCACGCTCCCGCAGCTCGCCGGCACGCTCTCGCAGCGCCTCGCCGCCCTCCCGCAGCCGCTCGGCCACGCCCTCGGGGACCTGCCAGTCCGGCAGGGTCCGCTGCAGCCACGCGGACAGGGCCTCGCGGTCCAGCAGGATCATGGCGGTGGGGTGCGGCATGCCGTCCCCGAGCACCACCGCATGGCCGACGGCCGGGTGGGTCTCCACGTCCCGCTCCCAGCCGGCGGGGTTGATGGTCTTGCCGCCGGAGGTGACCACCACGTCACGGGAGCGGCCCGTGAGGGTGAGCCGGCCGTCGTCGTCCAGCTCGCCGAGGTCACCGGTGCGCAGCCACGGACCCTCGAAGCTCGTCTCGGTCTCGGCAGGGTCCACGTAGCCGGCGAACACGCCGGGGCCGGAGATGAGGACCTCGCCCTCGTCCGAGATCCGCACGGACGTGCCGGGCATGGGCCGGCCCACGGAGCCGGGCCGGACGTCGTCAAGACGGTTGCCGGTGGCCGGCGCGGTGGTCTCGGTGAGCCCGTAGCCCTCGATCACCGGGATGCCCGCGCCGATGAAGAACCGGGTCAGGGCCGGGTTGAGGGCGGCGGCGCCGCAGAGCAGGTAATCGATCCGCCCGCCGAGCCGCTTCCGCAGCTTCGCGAAGAACAGGCGGTCGTAGAGCCGCAGCCTCAGCCGCTGCCCGCGCGACGACGGCACGGTCGCCTCGCCGAGGCGCCTCGCCCCCTCGGCGGTCGCCAGGGCGACGGTGTCCTCCCAGAACCGCGTCAGGTGCACCTTCGCGGCGTTGGCAGCCGCGGCCTCGACGATCTTCTCCAGCACCCGCGGCACGACCATGAGGAAGGTCGGGTGCAGCTGGGCCAGGGACGCGACGGCCTGCTTCGGCTGGGCCACGTGGGCGACCCGCATGCCGCGCGAGAGGCAGACCATCTGGACGCCGCGGGAGAGCACGTGGGCCAGGGGCAGGAAGAGCACGGTGGCCCCCTCGGGCCGCACGAAGCCGGAATAGGCCGCGGCCACGTTGAGCACCTGGTGGACGAACGAGCGGTGCAGGATCCGGGCGCCCTTGGGGACGCCGGTGGTGCCGGAGGTGAAGACGATCGTGGCGACGTCGTCCAGGCCGCGGGCGGTGCGGGCGGCCTCGAGCTCCTCGTCCGTGACGTGGGCGCCGGTGGCGGCGAGGTCGGACAGGTCCCCGCGGAGCAGCGCCGAGGAGCCGGCGGAGCGGTCCATGGTCCACACGCCGATCGCGCCGTCCCGGCCCGCCAGGACGCCGGCGAGGGTCTGGGCGAGCTCGTCCGTGCCGGCGACCGCCAGGCGCACGTCCACGGCCTCGGCGATGTGGGTCATCTGGGAGGCCGGGGCCGAGTCGAACATGGGGACCACCACGGCGCCGGCGTACAGGGAGGCCAGGTCCATGAGGGTCCACTCGTAGCGGGTGGCCGCGCAGATCGCCACGTGGTCTCCGGGGCAGATGCCGACGGCGATCAGACCCTTGGCGAGCTCCCGCACGCGGCGGCGGAAGTCCGCGGTGGTGACCGCCGTCCAGGGCTCGGACGGGTCCGCGTCCGGGTGGCGGACGTCGAAGGCGATCGAGTCCGGGTCCTCCGCGGCGCGGACCTCCACCAGGTCCGTGAGGTTGTGCAGCGTGTCCGCGGAGACGAGCTCCGGCTCGTGGTGTTCGCGCAGGCTCATGCCTTCTCCTTCGGTGCGCTCAGCCGGGGGATGAACACCGGGGTGCGTTCACGGTAGGCACGGTAGTCGGTGCGGTCGCCCCAGCGCTCCTGCGCCTGCTTCTCCTGCAGCGGAACCCCGGAGATCCTGGTCAGCAGCACGGTGACGAAGACGGGCGAGACCAGCCCGATCCACTGCCAGCCGGACAGGGCCGGGGCCGCCACGATCAGCACGCCGATCCAGAGGGTGATCTCGCCGACGTAGTTGGGGTGGCGGGAGCGGGACCAGAGGCCGACGTCGATGAACTCCCCCTGATTGGCGGGGTCGGCCTTGAAGCGCGACTTCTGGCGGTCGGCGACGGCCTCGATGCCGAAGCCGAGCATCCAGACGGCCACGCCGAGGACGGCGAGCCAGCCCAGCGGGGCGCGTTCGGCGGAGGTGACGGCGGTCCAGGCGGTGAGCAGCCAGGCGCGGGGGTCGGGGTCCGCGGCGAGCATCAGTCCGAGGGTGACCGTGATGTAGGTGAGGGAGCCGGTGAGGTCGAAGAACCGCTCCGTCTGCCCCAGGTAGGACGGCACGAACACGATCCACTGGATGAGGAACGCGGCCAGGACTCCCCACAGGATCAGCGGCAGGCCCGCCCGGACCTGACCGCCGTCCGTGGCGGCCCAGGCGAACAGCAGGCCCAGGACCAGCACGACGACGTTGACGGTCAGGCGCTTCACAGTGGAGGACATGAGGGACATTCCCCCCCCTGTGAGAGCGGCTTCTCCCACCGTGCGCCGGGCCGGCGGGACGGCGGCCCGCGCACGGTGGACGGGGTCAGCCCTCCTGCGGGAGCACGAAGGCGGCGGAGATCTCCAGCTTCACGGAGTCGGAGACGAGCACGCCGCCGGCCTCGAGGGCGGCGTTCCAGGTGAGGCCGAACTCCTTGCGGGAGAGCTCGCCCTCGGCCTCGAAGCCCACGCGGGTGGCGCCGAAGGCGTCCACGGCCTGGCCGCCGAGCTCGGCCCGGAGCTCGACCGGGCGGGTGACGCCGTGCAGGGTCAGCTCGCCGGCGAGGGTGAAGGACTCCGCGGAGCCGGACACGGAGGTGGAGCGGAAGGTCATGGTGGGGAACTGCTCGACGTCGAAGAAGTCGGCCGAGCGCAGGTGGCCGTCACGCTGCTCGTTGCCGGAGTCGATCGAGTCGACGGCGATCTCCACGGCCACGGTGGAGGCGGTGAAGTCCTCGGCGAGGGTGAGCTCTCCGGAGACCTCGCCGAAGGAGCCGCGCACCTTGGAGATGCCGGCGTGGCGGACGACGAAGTCGACGTCGGTGTGGGCGGGGTCGAGGTTCCAGGTGCCGGTGGTCAGCGAGGTCATGACTGCTCCTTGAGGGGGTCGGTGGGCGATGGCGGCGGGGGGCACGGGGCCTTCCCGCGCCGCCGATTACTTCATGATTGAAGCATGTGCCTTCATTTGTACCCGGGAATGGTTCACGATGCAAGCAAATACGTCCCCCGGTCCGCGTGAGCCCTCTCACAGAGTGGACAGGCGGGGCCCGCACACGGCGGCCCGCCCTAGGGTGGCGGGACGGCCACCACCCACGGCCGTGCCCCGCGTGAACCCCACGCCCTCCGGCGGACCCACCTCCCGTCCGCTGCGACCGCCTGCTGCGCGCCCACCGGACCCGCACGGCCGTCGCCGACCCACAGCACACGTGCGCGTCCGCGCACCCTGCCCCGGAGGCACTCCCATGACCACTCCCCTGTCCTCGATCGCCCCCTACACCGCCGGCACCGGCACCTTCACCGCCGCTCCCGGCCAGCGCATCGACCCCACCCTCGCCCGTTCCTGGCTGCTGGTGAACGCGGCGCAGCCCGAGCGGTTCGCCCCCGCCGAGGCCTCGGCCGCGGACATCGTCGTCCTGGACGTGGAGGACGCCGTGGCCCCCAAGAACAAGGACGCGGCCCTGCAGAACGCGGTCGACTGGCTGACGTCCGGCCACACCGGATGGGTCCGCCTCAACGGCTACGGGACCCCGTGGTGGGAGCAGGACATGACGGCCCTGGCCGACGCCCTTCCCGCCTCCCTCGGCGGCCCGGTGCAGGAGGGCGGGCTCGCCGGGGTGATCCTGGCGATGGTGGAGTCCACGGACCACGTCAACGAGACCGCCGCCCGGCTGCCCGGCATCCCCGTGGTCGCCCTGGTGGAGACCGCCCGCGGCCTGCAGCGTGTGAACTCGATCGCCGCGGCCCGCGGCACGTTCCGCCTGGCCTTCGGCATCGGCGACTTCCGCCGTGACACCGGCCTGGGCGAGTCCCCGATGGCCCTGGCGTACACGCGCTCCCAGTTCACGATCGCCGCGAAGGCCACCGGCCTGCCCGGCCCGATCGACGGTCCCACGGTGGGCTCCACCGGTGCCAAGCTGGCGGAGGCGACCTCCGTGACGGCCGAGTTCGGCATGACCGGCAAGATCTGCCTGGCCCCCGAGCAGTGCGCCGCCGTCAACGAGGGCCTCAGCCCGTCCCAGGAGGAGCTTGCCTGGGCCCACGAGTTCCTCGCGGACTTCCAGGCGGACGGCGGCGAGATCCGCAACGGCTCGGACCTGCCCCGCAAGGCCCGGGCGGAGAAGATCCTCTCCCTGGCCGCGGCGTTCGGCGTGGAGTCCACCCGCTACCCGGACCAGGACAACGCGCCGGCCGCGCCCTCGGACACCTATCACTACTGAGTCGCGAGAGGTGCGGGGGCCGTCGGGCAGGCGCCCGTCTCGGCACCCGCACCTCCCCGGCGTGGCCTCGGCGGAGCATCGCGTTCGCACCGCTTCGCTATCCTGGGGTCCTGTCCGGCGGTGGAGCCGGACGTGCTTGCCGCCCACCTCGCACTCGGAGACCCCCATGCCGCGACCGCATCGCACCCATGACACTGCCGACATCGCCGCCGAGGCGGGTGCGCCGAGGGTCACCGCTGCGGTCCGTCCCCGGGCACTCGCGGTCGGCCGGGGTGCTGCTCGCAGCGGGCCTGCTGCTGACCGGCTGCGCCGGCACGGACGGCGAGCAGACCGCGG
>NZ_JBNFOB010000142.1:0-6190 GCF_057364565.1 Micrococcus sp. LASM2_SD2
GGCGTGGCCCACGCTCTCCGAGCGCCCTGGCCTGCGCGCCGCCGGCGTGGAGGGGGAGATCCTCGCCTGGCTGCACACCGTGCACACGACGTCGCCGCCGCCGTGGCCGCGGACGTCACGCTCGGCGTCTCGGCTGGGACTCGAGGCCGTCGCGGAGGCGCCCGCGCCGTCGGACGGACCGCGCGGGTGCATCTGAAGCTGGACACCGGCCTGGGACGCAACGGCGCCACGGCCGCACAGTGGCCGGCGCTCACAGAGCGTGCCGCCGCGCTACAGGCCGAGGGCGTCGTGTCCGTGGAGGGCATGTTCTCCCACCTGGCCGTCGCGGACGAGCCGGAGCGCGGCGATCAGCAGCGTGCCCATGATCGCGAGCATCGGGAACGGGCCGCCCTGGAGGAGGAACGGCACCGCCAGGGCGGTCACCAGGCCGCCGCCGAAGAACGGCTCGAACACGAGCTGCTTGTAGCCGAAGCCCTGGTAGGCCGGGGTCTCCTTCTTCGGGTCCGCCATGCGCAGCAGGAGCAGGCCGGTGGCGGTCACGCCCTGGGACTGGCCGTAGTCCGCGATGCCGCGCTCGAACCAGTAGGTGCGGATGAACTTCGGCGCGAACACGAACAGCACCACCAGGTTCCACGCGATGCCGAGGGCGGCGAGGATCGCGAACGGCGCGAGGTTGTCCGCCACCGCCTGCAGGGACAGCGTGGCCAGCGCGGCGATGATCAGCAGGTCCAGGCTCACGCCCTGGATGCGCTCCATCATGCCGCGGTCCACGAGCCCGTGGAGGGTCTCGCTGCGGTCCAGGAGCATCTGCACCACCACGCCGCCGAGCATCGCCAGCGGGAACAGCGGCACGTGGCCGAGGATCTCGATGGTGTCGATCCAGAGCATCTTTTCCACCCACTGCAGGCCGGCCAGCGCCAGCCAGCCGATCAGGATGGACAGGCCGACCACGCCGAGGTGGATGGTGAAGGACTCGACGGCGGAGTCGCGGAAGGTCAGGCGCCCGGCGGCCGGCCGGTCCTCGTCATTCACGGCGGCGTAGTAGCCGATCTGCTCGTCCTCGGACAGCTCCTCCCCCGCGTCCAGCGACGTGGAGACGCCCTTGCGGGCCGCCCAGTTGACGGCGACGACGCCGCAGAAGATGCCGGAGACCAGGCCGACGGTGGCCATGGTCAGGGCGAGGTCGTAGCCTCCCTCGAAGCCCAGGTCTGCGAACTGGCCCTGCAGGCCGGCGGCCGTGCCGTGGCCGCCCTCGAACCCGATCTCGATCAGCGCCGCGAACTCCGGGCCGACGCCGAACACCGGGCCCAGGAGCAGGAGCACGGCGAGGATGCCGATCACGTACTGGCCGGTGGCGAAGGTGAAGCCCAGGGAGAGCTGGGGACCCAGGAGCCGGACGGCGGACTTCGGCGAGGGGATGCGCGAGCCCAGGAACATGGTGGCGAACACCACCGAGATCAGGATACCGGGCAGGGCGCCCCAGACCTCCAGCACCGACTCGCCGAACAGACCGCCGGCCTCGAGCGACTCCATGCCCATGGCGCCGGCGATCCGGCCGAGCACCTCGGGGCCCAGCAGCAGGGCCAGCACACCGGCGATCAGGGAGACGGGGAGGAAGAGCTTCTGGGTGAACCGCAGCCCCGCGCGCAGGGCCATGCCGACCGCGGCCAGCATGCCGAGCATCAGCAGGGCCATGCCGATGACGTCCGGACTCATCTCGAGATCCATGGGACCCCCCCCTTGACTCGTGACCGGGCTCCGACGTGGGCCGACGCCCCGGACCCGGCACACGGAGTGTCGCGCAGGTCACGCTACCAGGAGACTTTCAGGCGGAGGACATCCCGAGCACTGCTCCGTCACGGGCAGACGGGCACCGTCTCACTCGGCAGCGACGAGGCCCTCCTCCACCAGCCAGTCCCAGGCCACGTACGCCGGCTCCTCGCCGTCCACGTCCACCCGCTGCTGGTTGAGCCGGGACATCGTCTCGTTGTCCAGCCGCTCGGTGAGGACGGCGACGGCCTCCGCGAGCTCCGGGTGCTCCTGGAGCGTCTCCTGCCGGACGACGCCGGCCGCGTTGTACCTGGGGAAGAACGGCTTGGGATCCTCCAGGACCTGCAAGCCCAGCGCGGGGATGCGTCCGTCCGTGGCGAAGGCCTCGCCGAACGTGCACTCGCCGTCGGCCACGGCCTGGTAGATCGCCCCGATGTCCATGATGTGCGTGAGCGAGTCGGGCACGGCGGGGATGTCGTACGCCTCCAGCATGGGGCGGAAGCCGTCGTTGCGGGAGGCGAACTCGGCGTCCACGCAGAAGGTCTGCTCCGCCTCGGGCACGTCCTTCACGTCTATGAGGGAGGAGACGCCCAGCCGCTGCGCGTTCTCCTCGGTGACGGTGAACGCGTAGGTGTTGTCCAGCTCGGCCAGCGGCAGCCACTCCAGGCCGTTGCCGCGGTCCCGGTCCCGGACCGCCTCCCACTGGCCCTGGGCGTCCGGGATGGGGTCGGTCTCCCCCCCATGTAGGTGATCCACGCGGTGCCGGTGTACTCCCACTGCACGTCCACGATGCCCTCAAGCAGGGCCTGGCGGGCGGAGGAGGAGCCGGGGATGTTGGTCAGGTCTGCACGTCCGCTCCGCCGGACTGCATCAGGATGACGACCATCTTCCCGAGGATCACGGACTCCGAGAAGTTCTTCGATCCCACGGCGAGGTCCACGTCCGAGAAGTCCCTCCCGGCCAGGTCTCCGGACAGGCTGCCGGAGGGCACGTAGTCGCCGGCGGTGCCGAGCCCGCAGTGTGATGGCGGCGGGTGGCGTGGGGGCGGCCGGTCATGCGACTCCCTTCGGGGACGCCAGCAGCTCCACGAGCCGTCCCGCCCACTCCACGAGCAGGGCGAGGCAGGCGACCAGGAGCGCACCGGAGACGAGGATCGGGTAGCGGAAGAGCACGATGCCGGTCTGGATGAGCAGCCCCAGCCCGCCGGCGTCGATGAACGTGGCGAACGCTCCGGCGCCCACGAGCAGCACCAGCGCGGTGCGCACACCGGTCATGATCACCGGAGGGTCGGCTGCGAGGCCTCGTGCGACGCCGACGCGCTGCTGCTGGCCGCCGGAGAGCTCGCGCGGATGGCGGTCCCGGTACACGTCCGGGTCCAGGCCCACCATGTCCAGCAGCTCGTCCACGCGCGCGGACGTCCGCCGCCGGTCCCACCTGAGCAGCCCGGGGACGATCCCGATGTTCTCGGCGACCGTCATGTGCGGCATCATGCCGCCGCCCTGGATCACGTAGTCGATGTGGCGGCGCAGCTCGGTGGGGTTCTTCCGGGTGATGTCTTCGCCGTCCACGAGGATGCGGCCGGCGGTGGGCTCCACCAGGCGGTTGATCATCTTCAGGCTGGTCGTCTTGCCGCAGCCGGAGCGGCCGACGAACACGACCGTCTCCCCCCGCGGGGACGACGAGGTCGAGTCCGTCCACGGCCGGCTCCCGCTGCCCGGGGTAGGTCTTGGTCAGCCCCTCCAGCCGGATCTCCGCCCCGGTGTGTCCGGCCGCTGCACGGCCGATGCGCCCGGTGTCCGTGGTGCGCGTGGAGGTGCTCATGCGTGGATCCCCTTCGACGTGGTGAGGCGGCCGAGCAGGACGAGCAGGGCGTCCACGAGCAGGGCCACGAGGATGGTGCCGACCGTGCCCACCAGGGCGTAGTTCAGCGCGTTGGCGCCGCCCACGGTGGACAGTCCGCTGAAGATGTAGGCGCCCAGACCGGGGCCGAGGACGTAGGCCGCGATGGCGGCGACGCCCATGGACATCTGGGCCGCGACCCGGATGCCGGTGAGGATGACGGGCCAGGCCAACGGCAAGCTGACGCGGCAGAACACGGCGGCGGGGCCCATGCCGAGCCCCGGGGGACCTCGGTCGTCTGGCCGTCCACGCCGCACAGCCCGACGACGGCGTTGCGCAGGATCGGCAGCACCGCGTAGAAGACGACCACCACGACGGCAGGGACGGTGCCGATGCCCACCAGCGGGATGAGCAGGCCGATCAGGGCGAATGAAGGGATCGTCAGCCCCACGGCGGACAGGGCGTTGGCGACGGGCGTGAGCCCCTTCGTCCGCGTCACGAACACGGCCAGCTCGATGGCGAGGACGGCGGCGAGAGCCACCGACTGCACCACCAGCGAGCCGTGCTGGAACGCACGGAAGAGCACATCCGGCCAGCGGGTGGCCAGGAAGTCGAGCTCGGGCGGGTCCTTCCTCGAGAGTCGCTCCTCCGTCGTCGGATGCAGGCCCGGACGCGAGCCCGAGTGCAGGCATCCTCCAGATGAGGAACGGGTGACGGAATGTTGTTGAACAAACTGTTGTGCTCCGGGTCACAGGAGGCTAGGGTGGCCGCCATGTCTCTCCTCAATCGCATCGGGCTGCTGCCCCGCGTCCTGATCGCCATCGTGCTGGGCGTCCTGGTCGGCCTCGTGGCGCCCCACTGGCTCGTGGTCGTCTTCGCCACCTTCAATGGGATCTTCTCCGCGTTCCTCGGCTTCATCGTCCCCGTGCTGATCCTGGCGCTCGTGGCCCCGGCGATCGGCGACCTCGGCCGCGGCGCCGGCAAGTGGCTCGCCCTCACCGGCGGCATCGCCTACGGCTCGACACTCTTCGGCGGCGGCATGGCGCTGGCCGTCTGCCTGCTGGTCTACCCGCTGATCCTCACCCCGGGCTCGTTCACCGAGATGGCCAACCCGGAGGACGCCCTCACCGGCCCCGCCTTCGAGATCGCCATGACCCCGCCGTTCGACGTCATGGCCGCCCTGCTGCTGGCCTTCGTCCTCGGCGTCGGCATGACCCTGCTGCCCAAGGGCACCCTGCACGCCGGCTTCGTGGAGCTGCGAGCGATCATCGAGAAGCTCGTCTCCGCGATCATCGTGCCCCTGCTGCCGCTGTACATCTTCGGCGTCTTCCTCAACATGACCGAGGCCGGCGAGGTCTTCCAGGTCATCTCCACGTTCCTCGGCGTGATCCTGCTGGTCTTCGGCCTCACCGTGGTGCTGCTGCTGGTCCAGTTCCTGGTGGCGGGCGCCGTGGCGGGGAGGAACCCGTTCAAGGCCCTGGCCACCATGCTCCCGGCCTACGCCACCGCCCTGGGCACCTCCTCCTCGGCCGCCACCATCCCGGTCACCCTGCGCCAGTCGATCAAGACCGGCGTGCGCCGCCCGATCGCCTCGTTCGTGATCCCGCTCTGCGCCACGATTCACCTGGCCGGCTCCACCGTGAAGATCGTGTCCTTCTCTTTGGCCGTGATCATCCTGTCCGGCGGCACCGTGGACATCCCCCTGATGACCGGCTTCATCATGATGCTCGGCGTCACCATGGTGGCCGCTCCCGGCGTCCCCGGCGGCGCGATCGTGGCCGCCTCCGGGCTGCTGTCCTCGATGCTCGGCTTCACCGAGCCGCAGGTCGCCCTCATGGTCGCCACCTACATCGCGATCGACTCCTTCGGCACGGCCACCAACGTGACCGGCGACGGCGCCATCGCCCTGATCGTGGACCGCATCGCCGGCGACCGCCTCACCGGCGACACCGAGGACGAGGTCGAGGACCTGGAGCGCCTCGGCGACGAGGAGGCCGTGGCCCGTGCTGAGGCCGCCGGCCGTCGCGACCCCGCTCCGGTCCGGGATGCCCCGCGTCCGGGCGAGGTGCGATCAGACCGGGCGCCCCGGCACCGTCTGACCGCACCGGCTGCGCCCGGGGCAGAATGAGGAGCATGCTCGTCGTCCTCGGCCCCGCACCCGCCTCCGCCGGCGCCCCCGGCACCTGGTGGGCCCTGGACGTGGACGGCGACGACGGCACTCCCCTGGCCGTGTGCCCCGCCGACGCCGTGGCCGGCCTCGTGCGGGACCTGCCTGCCCACCTCGGCCTGCCGGCCGGGGACGTCCGCTGGGTCCTGTCCTCCGTCTCCCCGGAGTACGCGGCATGGCTCGCCGAGGGGGTCCGCGTGCGGCGGGCCTGGGACCTGTCCCTGTCCCAGCGCATCCTCACGACGGCGGCCACCGCCGCCGGTGCCGGCCTCGCCTACACGCCGGTCGGCTCGATCCCCGTGCACGTCCCGGAGGACCCGCTCGCGATGCCGGTGCGCCGCGGGCCCGAGCAGGATGCGTTCTTCGACCTCGCGGCGGCTCCGACTGCCGGTGCCCCGGGACGCCCGGCGCTGG
>NZ_JBNFOB010000143.1:0-6147 GCF_057364565.1 Micrococcus sp. LASM2_SD2
CTGCCCGGGGCGCCGACCACGACGGCCACGGGCACGCCGACGGTGGCGGCGGCGCCGAGGAGTCCGGCGGCGGAGGCGCGGAGCTCGCCGTCCATGTTCAGCTCGGCGAGGACGAGGACGGGGGCGCCGGAGTTCACGGCGGGGTTCACGGTCTCAGTCATGGTGAGGTCTCCTTCGGTTCCTGCGCGTCCGTCAGACAAGGCGGTTCTCGGCCAGGAAGGCGGCGAGCTGCTCGGCGGCGGTGCCGTCGTCCACGACCTTCGGGCCGGCCTGCTTCTCCGGGCGGGCGTTGGCGGAGACCATCACGGAGCGGTACTCGGCCTCCACCGGACCGGCCACGATCCCCAGGTCCGCCAGGGAGTAGTCGGTCAGCGGCTTCTTCTTCGCCGCCATGATGTTCTTGAAGTTCGGGAACCGCGGCTCCGCGGTCTTCTCGGTCAGTCCCACCACGGCCGGGAGGGCGACGGCGGCGCGCAGGTCCGCGTCCTCGGTGACCACGGTGCCCACGACCTCGGCGTCCGAGATCTCGAGCGCCTCGGCGTGCGGCAGGTACGGGCGGTCCAGCAGCTCGGCCACCATGGCCGGCACCACGCCGGAGTTGCCGTCCGTGGCGAGGTTGCCGGCGAGGACCAGGTCCGCGCCCTCCCGCTCGATCGCGGCGGCCAGCACGCGGGCGGTCTGCACCGCATCCGAGCCGGCGAGCGCCTCGTCCGCGACGTGCACGGCGGCGTCCGCGCCCATGGCGAGCATCTTGCGGAGGGTCTTCGTGGCGCCCTCCGGGCCCATGGTCAGGGCGACGATCTCCACGTCCGCGCCGGAGTCCCTGTGCTGCAGCGCCACCTCCATGACGCGCTCGCTGATCTCGTCCGGCACGGGCTCGGCCGCGCCGTCGCGGACCAGCATGCCGGTCTCCATGTCGAGCGTGCGCTCCTGCCAGGTGTCGGGGACCTGCTTGGCCAGCACCATGATCTTCACGGGTGGACTCCTCCTCGAATCGCCGTGATCTGACGGTCTCAGAACTGTGTTCAAGGCTACAGCGGACAGGGGCGGGCCCGTCTGCTCTCGCAGCCGTCTCAGTAAATGATGATTCACTGAAGCGGATCTCGCCACCCTGCAGGCACGGCGCACGGGCCCGTGCCCCGCAGCCGCAGGCCCGGCAGACCGCGCCGCTATCCTCGGAACCATCCCGGG
Source organism: Micrococcus sp. LASM2_SD2 (assembly GCF_057364565.1). Taxonomy (NCBI): domain Bacteria; kingdom Bacillati; phylum Actinomycetota; class Actinomycetes; order Micrococcales; family Micrococcaceae; genus Micrococcus; species Micrococcus sp. LASM2_SD2. Next base: position 1,192 of record NZ_JBNFOB010000143.1, read on the forward strand.
AACCGTCCGCCGCCGCGTCAGGAGACACCGATGACCACTGCCGAGCACTCCCCCGCCGCCGAGGCCGTCCCCGGCCCGGCCGGCGTCCTCCCTGCTCCGTCGTGCGGCCGGCCGCCGACGACCTCGAGTGTTCGCCTGCGCCGCGCCGGCTCCATGGCGTTCAGCGCCCACGCCACCGCGTTCCCCGGTGGCCGCGTGGACCCGGCGGACGACCTCCCCGCCCGGCTGTGGGAGGCGGTGGACCTGGACGGCTGGGGCCCGGCGCCTGGGCACGGGCGCCGCACCGGAGGACGCCGTGTCCCAGCTGTCCGAGCTCTCCCCGCGGGACGGGGCCGGCCGTCTGCTGGCCGCGGCCCTGCGCGAGACCTACGAGGAGACCGGCGTCCTGCTGGCCCTGGACGCGGCCACCGGCGCCCCGGTGGACTCCGCTCTCGTCCGGTCCTTCCCGGAGGACACCCGGGACCGACTCGAGTCCCACGACCTCGCCTTCGGCGACCTGCTGGACGAGCACGGACTGCGCCCGGACGTGGCCGCCCTGGTGCCGTGGTCCCGGTGGATCACCCCCGTGGGCGGACCGCGCCGCTACGACACGGTCTTCTTCGTGGTGCGCCTGCCCGAGGGGCAGGAGCCGGAGCGGATGTCCTCGGAGGCAGCGAGCCACGGATGGGCCTCCCCAGCGGCGCTGCTCACCGAGTTCCGCGGCGGCACGGTGAACCTGATGACCCCGTCCTGGTGGCAGCTGCGCCGGCTCTCGGCGGCCGTGGACGCCGGAGCGGGCTGGGACGGCGTCGTGACCCTCGGTCGGTCCCAGGAGCCGATCACCCCGGTGATGCTCCGGCCCAAGGCGGATGCTCGGAGCCGGCGGACGGAGTTCCTCCACGCCGAGGAGTACCTCGCGGACCTCGCCGCCTTCCGGGCCGCGGCCCAGGTGGAGGAGACCCCGGACAACGTGCTCTGACCTCCGGGCCGCTGCCTGCGGCACCGTGTGGGGGGACGACGACGGCCGGTCGCCTCGCGGGACCGCCTCCCGAGGTGCGGCGGGACGTCCCCACGGGATGGCCGGACCCCCGGCACTCCGCGTAGGCTGGCCGTCTGTCTGTGTTCCCCCCCCATCATGCGGACGACCCACCACCGACGGGACGCCGCAGCCACCCGCGAAGGGAGCCGCGCATGTCGCTCAGTGCACTGGATCTGTTCTCCATCGGCATCGGCCCGTCCTCGTCCCACACCGTCGGCCCGATGCGTGCCGCACGCCGCTTCACCGTCAGCCTCGAGGAGAACGGCGTGCTGGACGCCGCCGCCCGGGTGAAGGCCGAGCTGTACGGCTCCCTCGCGGCCACCGGCATCGGCCACGGCTCGGACACCGCCGTCCTGCTCGGGCTGGCCGGCCAGGACCCGGAGACCATCGACCCGGACGCCTGCACCGGCCTGGTGAAGGACATCGTGGAGTCCGGGGACATGCCGCTGGCCGGGGACCGGCACATCCGGTTCGACCGGAAGAAGGACATGACGCTGCACATGCGCAAGTCCCTGCCCGGTCATCCGAACGGCATGCGCCTGACCGCCTACGACGCCGACGGCGAGCAGCTGCACTCGCGCGACTACTACTCGGTCGGCGGCGGATTCGTGGTGACCGCGGAGGAGCTCGAGGACGAGCTGGAGGCCGCCAAGGAGATCACCCGCCACGAGGAGGAGGCGGCGGAGGGCGCCGAGCCCTACCCGTTCAGCACGGCGGAGGAGCTGCTGGCGCACTGCGAGCGCGAGGGCCTCACCATCGCCGAGCTGATGCGCGCCAACGAGGCGGTCCGGCACAGCCCGGAGCACCTCGAGGCGGAGCTGACGAAGATCTGGCACGTGATGCAGGAGTGCATCCACAACGGCTGCACCCGGGAGGAGAAGATCCTCCCCGGCGGCCTCGAGGTCCGCCGCCGTGCCCCCGCCCTGCGCGCACACCTGCTGGAGCAGACCACCCGCACCGATCCGATGTGGGCCATGGAGTGGGTCAACCTCTTCGCCCTCGCGGTGAACGAGGAGAACGCCTCCGGCGGCCGCATCGTCACCGCGCCTACCAACGGCGCCGCGGGCATCATCCCCGCCGTGCTCATGTACTACTCGCGCTTCGTGCTGCCGGAGGACGCCACCGAGGAGGAGAAGGACGCCAAGGCCGTCGAGTTCCTGCTCACCGCGGCGGCCATCGGCATCCTCTACAAGAAGAACGCGTCCATCTCGGGAGCCGAGGTCGGCTGCCAGGGCGAGGTCGGCTCGGCCTGCTCCATGGCCGCGGGCGGCCTGTGCGCGGTCATCGGCGGCAGCCCGGTGCAGGTGGAGAATGCCGCGGAGATCGGCATCGAGCACAACCTCGGCCTGACCTGTGACCCCGTGGGCGGCCTCGTCCAGGTCCCCTGCATCGAGCGCAACGCGATCGCCTCGGTGAAGGCCATCAACGCCGCCCGCCTGGCGGTGCTCGGCGACGGTTCCCACCGCGTGACCCTGGACCAGGCCATCAAGACCATGCGGGACACCGGCGCGGACATGAAGTCCAAGTACAAGGAGACCTCGCGCGGCGGACTCGCCGTGAACGTGATCGAGTGCTGACCGGTTCCGGCCCCGAAACGCGCCCCTGAGCGATGCCTGTGGGGTATGTTCGGTCTGCTGACCCGTACCCCCACCACGCCGAGAGGACCTCTCCCGTGACCAAGCATCCGCTCGACGCGACGCTCGAGGCCGCGTCGATCGACCCCGACCATCGCAAGGAGCAGCACGAGTCCGTCAAGCTCGGCGGTGCCGGCTGGAAGTATGCCTTCTCGCGCGCTCTGAAGACCTTCCTCAACGCCGGCGGCACCGACCTCGCCGCGAAGCTCACCTACTTCATGGTGCTGTCCCTGGCCCCGGCGCTGCTGGCGATCTTCTCGATCATCACCCTGGTGATGGCCAACAACCGTGACATCGTCAACGATCTCGTCCAGGACATCGTGGACAAGAACGTCTCCGCGGACTACGCGCCGCTCGTGACCGACCTCGTGGACAACATGATGAACCAGTCCACGGGCGGTGTGATCGCGCTGATCATCGGTATCGCCACCGCCCTGTGGTCCGCCTCCGCGTATGTGAAGGCGTTCAACCGCGCCTCCAACCAGCTCTACGGCTACGAGGAGGGCCGCGGCTTCGTGAAGCTCACCCTCGCGAACCTGCTCACCACCCTCGTGGTCCTCGTGGGCATCGTGGTCGTGCTCATCTGCCTGGCCGTGAACCGCACCCTCGTGGAGGGCATCGTGAAGCCGATCGCCGAGCCCCTCGGCGCCAACGAGCTGATGAACTTCCTGATGGACTCGTTCCTGCCGATCTGGACCTGGGCGAAGTGGCCCGTGATCGTCCTGCTGGTACTCCTGATGATCGCGGTCCTGTACTACATCACCCCGAACGTGCAGAAGCCGAAGTTCACCGTCTTCGGCCCCGGCAACATCGTGGCCTTCGTGGGCATGATCCTGGCGGCGGTGGCCCTCTCGGTCTACTTCGCCACCCTGGCCGGCTACTCCTCCTACGGCGCCATCGGCGGTGTCATGGCGCTGCTGTTCGCCCTCTGGGTGTTCAACATTGTCCTGTTGCTCGGCCTGGCCGTGGACGCCGAGTGGGAGCGCGCCAAGCAGCTCCGCGCCGGCGTGGCGGCCGAGGGCCATCTCAAGCTGCCCCCGAAGGACACCTCCGCCCTCGTGAAGAAGGCCGAGGCTCAGGAGAAGCTCGAGGAGGACGGCTACGCTCTGCGCGCCGACTCCTGATCCCCGCGACGGGGAACCGCACGAAGCGAGCCCCGGTCCTGCCTGACGCTGTCAGGCGGACCGGGGCTCCGTCGTCGGGAAGGCAAGGCGGGTGACGCCACGGCCACGGGGCGGCGCCGGGCCGGCCGGGCAGACGTTGCCCGCCCCGGCGGCGCCTGAATGATGGAGGCGAGGACGCCGGGCAGAACCGGCGGCCGCCCCCGCACACCCGCCGTCCGACAGGAGGCCCGCCCCATGACTCACCCTCAACGACAAGTCCGTCATCATCACCGGAGGCGCCTCGGGCCTCGGCCTGGCCTCCGCGATCGCCGCGGCCGAGGCCGGCGCGAGGCTGACGCCCGTGGACGTCAACGCCGACGCACTGGCCACCGCTGCGGAGAAGGTCAAGGCCGCCGCCCCGGAGGCCGAGGCGCTCACCGTGGTGGCCGACGTGACCGACGAGGCCGCCGTCCAGAACCACGTGGACGAGCACGTGAAGGCCTACGGCGGCATCCGCGGCGTCGGCAACCAGTCCGGCTACTCCGCCTCCAAGCACGGCGTGGTGGGCCTGACCCGCAACTCCGCCGTGGAGTACGGGGACAAGGGCGTGGTCATCAACGCGATCGCCCCGGGCGCCTTCATGACGGACATGGTCGAGGGATCCCTGAAGCAGATGGGCGGGGAGAACTGGGAGGAGGTCGGCCGGCAGTTCGTCTCGGCGAACCCGATGAAGCGCTTCGGCAAGCCCGAGGAGCTCGGTCAGCTGGTGGTCTTCCTGCTCTCGAACGCCGCCGGCTTCATCAACGGCACCGTCATCCCCATCGACGGCGGCCAGCACGCAAGTACTGAGTCGCCGTCCCGACGACGCCAAGTACTGAGTCGCCGTCCCGACGACGGACCGCGGTCCCGCCTGACAGTGTCAGGCGGGGCCGTGGTCGTCTCTCTCGGTGTCCGCCGGGGTGGGGGCGGGCCCAGTGGAGCGGCTGCAGGGTCAGCGCTTGGCGGCCCGGAAGCCGGCGGCCTGGGCCGCCGCGGCGGAGGCGTAGCAGTTGCGGGCGTTCGTCTTCGAGTAGGCCTGGTTGTGCGGCAGGTGGTAGATGCCCGAGTTGTCGTTGGCCTTGACCGGGTGCGAGGAGGGGCAGGTCTTGGTCGCGGCGTCGCGGCCACCGGGCCGGAGCCTCCCGCGGCGGGCGCGGGGGCG
>NZ_JBNFOB010000144.1:0-6118 GCF_057364565.1 Micrococcus sp. LASM2_SD2
CCGGCGCGACCCGGTGCGGCGGCCGTCGCCGCCGTCTTCGGCGGCGGGCGAACTCCGCCCGCGCGCGGGCGGTGACCCGACCCCGCCACGAAACGTAGGCTGACCGTATGCGCCACGCGAAGATCATTGCCACCTTCGGACCCGCCACCGACTCCGACGACGTGACCCGCCGACTCATCGAGTCCGGCGTCGACGTCGCCCGACTGAACATGAGCCACGGCGACCACGCCGTGCATGAGATCGCCTACGAACGGGTCCGCCGCCTCGCCGTGGAGGTGAAGCACCCGGTGGCGATCTTCGCGGACCTGCAGGGGCCGAAGATCCGCCTCGGCCGCTTCGCCGACGGCCCGCACCACCTCGAGGAGGGGGACCGCTTCACCGTCACCACCCGGGAGGTCGAGGGCACCGCCGAGCTCTGCGGCACCACCCACAGGGGCCTGCCGGGGGACGTCGCCCCCGGCGACGTGCTGCTGGTGGACGACGGCAAGGTCCGCCTGCGGGCCGTCGAGGTCACGGACACGGACGTCGTGACCGAGGTCGAGGTCGGCGGCGCCGTGTCCGACCACAAGGGCATCAACCTGCCGGGCGTGGCCGTGAACGTGCCCGCCCTGTCCCGGAAGGACGAGGACGACCTGCGCTGGGCGCTGCGCATCGGCGTGGACATGATCGCCCTGTCCTTCGTCCGTGACGCCGCCGACGTCGCCCGCGTCCACGAGATCATGGACGAGGAGGAACGCCGGATCCCCGTGATCGCGAAGATCGAGAAGCCGCAGGCGGTGGAGAACCTGGAGGCCATCGTGGACGCGTTCGACGCAGTCATGGTGGCCCGCGGTGACCTGGGCGTGGAACTGCCCCTCGAGGACGTCCCCGTGGTCCAGAAGCGCGCGATCGAGCTCGCCCGTCGGTGGGCCAAGCCCATCATCGTGGCCACGCAGGTGCTGGAGTCCATGATCGAGAACCCCCGGCCGACCCGTGCGGAGGCCTCGGACTGCGCCAACGCCGTGCTGGACGGCGCGGACGCGGTCATGCTCTCCGGGGAGACCTCGGTGGGCGCCTACCCGGTGGAGACCGTGCAGACGATGGCGCGCATCATCGAGTCCACGGAGACCAACGGCCTGGAGCGGATCGACCCGCTGACCGCCCAGCCGCGCACCCGCGGCGGGGCCATCACCCGTGCGGCCGTGGACATCGCCCAGCAGCTGGACATCCCGTTCCTGGCGACCTTCACCCGCACCGGCGACTCCGCGCGCCGGATCTCGCGCCTGCGCCCGAAGCAGCCGGTGTACGCCTACACGCACGTGGAACACACGCACAACATCCTCTGCCTGGCCTGGGGCGTGTTCCCCAAGATGGTGCCGTTCGTGGAGACCACGGACGAGATGACCGGACAGGTGGACCGTTCGCTGCTCTCCGAGGGCATCGCGGAGGAGGGCCAGTTCGTGGTGATCGCCGCGGGCTCGCCCCCGGGACAGGCCGGCACCACCAACACCCTGAAGGTGCACAAGGTGGGGGACCCGCACGACGCCGGCGGCCGCCTCGACGACTCGCACCGCGAGCCGGTCGGCAAGTGGGAGCTCGCCGCGGAGAACTGAGCCGCCGGCGGGCGTCAGCCCAGCTGGTCCACCACGGTCTGGGCGACCTCGCGCATCGTCAGGCGGCGGTCCATGGAGGTCTTCTGGACCCACCGGAAGGCCTCCGGCTCGGACAGGTCCATGTGGGACTGCAGCAGCGCCTTCGCGCGCTCGACGAGCTTGCGGGTCTCGAAGCGCTCGGAGAGGTCCTTGACCTCCGCCTCGAGGCTGCGCAGCTCGTCGAAGCGGGCGACCGCCAGCTCGATGGCCGGCACCAGGTCCGCCTCGGTGAAGGGCTTGACCACGTAGGCCATGGCGCCGGCGGACCGGGCCCGCTCCACGAGCTCACGCTGGGAGAAGGCGGTAAGCATGACGACCGGCGCCAGGCGCCCGGACGCGATCTCCTCGGCCGCGGACAGCCCGTCCATCACCGGCATCTTCACGTCCATCACCACCACGTCCGGGCGGTGCTCGCGGACGGCCTCCACGGCCGCACGGCCGTCGCCGGCCTCGGCGACGACCTCGTATCCGGCGCGTGAGGGACTCGACGATGTCCAGGCGGATGAGGGCCTCGTCCTCGGCGACGACGGCCCGGACCGCGGTCCGGTCGGCGGGGGAGTTCTCGGTGTTCGCAGTGTCCTCGGCGGTCATCGGGTGACGGCTCCTTCTGCTGCACGCCGCGCGGCGCACCATGACGGGGACGCACCCGGGCCACGGGTGCGGGCGCGCGGCGGTGCGCGCCGGTGGCGTCCACTCTAGTCCGCCCGGCCACGGCGGCCGAGGCGGCATGCCCACGCTGGTACTGTGGGCGTGGCCACGCCCGAATGGTGGAATCGGTAGACACGCCGCACTCAAAATGCGGTATCGAGAGATGTGTGGGTTCGAGTCCCACTTCGGGCACTGTCCGTCCCCCGGCACGGAGCGGGCACCGAGCCGGAGCGGGGACATGACGACGGCGGTGCCTCACCCGGCCGGGGTGAGGCGCCGCGTCGTGGTCCAGGGGTCCGCTCAGCCGGCCTGGCCCGGGGAGGACGGCCGGCGGCCCGCCGCCCCGGGGAGGGGAGAGGCTCAGCGCGGCTGGAGCACCATGTTGGTGATCCGGACCGTGGAGAGGCGGCGGCCCTGCTCGTCCGAGACGACGACCTCGTGGCTGACGAGGGTCCGGCCCAGCGAGAGCGCGGTGCCGACCGCGCGGACGAGCACGGAGGCGGCCGCCCGGTGGTGGGTGGCGCCGATCTCGATGCCCACCACGTTCAGGTCGGGGCCGGCGTGGACCTTCGCCGCCACTGATCCGAGCGTCTCGCCGAGCACCAGGTGGGCGCCTCCGTGCAGCAGCCCGACCGGCTGCTCGTTGCCTGCCACCGGCATGGTGGCCACGATGCGCTCGGCCGAGACCTCCTCGAAGACGATGCCCATCTTCACGGCCAGCGGGCTGATGCCCGCGCCGCCGAGCGCCCGCCGCATCTCGGCGGGGATCCCGGCGGCGTCCGCGAGGCGCTCGGTGTCCTCGGGGGAGAACTCCGGGGTGATGCCGGGGGAGAAGGAGTATCCGGACAGAGGGTGGGCGGCGTCGGCCGCGGCGCGCGTGGTGTCGGTCATGGCCACTAGGCTTGCACAGTCAGCCCTCGAGAGGAGCATCATGCCCAGCGCCGAGACCGCCGCGCAGACCGCGCAGGACACCGCACCCCGCCGCCTGCTGGTCCTGGACGGCCACTCCATGGCCTTCCGTGCCTTCTACGCCCTGCCCGCCGAGAACTTCGCCACGGACACCGGCCAGCACACCAACGCGGTCTACGGGTTCACCTCGATGCTGCTGACCATGATCCGGCAGCAGGCCCCCACCCATGTGGCGGTGGCCTTCGACCTGTCCGGCCCGACCTTCCGCTCCGAGGAGTACACGGAGTACAAGGCCGGCCGCTCCGAGACCCCCGAGGAGTTCCACGGCCAGATCGACCTGATCGGCAAGGTCATGGAGGCCCTCGGCGTCCCGACCCTCACCCTGGAGGGCTACGAGGCGGACGACATCGTGGCCACGCTCTCGGCCCGTGCCGACGCCGCCGGCTGGGAGACCTGCGTGGTCTCCGGCGACCGTGACGCCTTCCAGCTCATCTCCGACACCACCACCGTCCTCTACCCGAAGAAGGGCGTCTCGGACATCCCGCCCATGAAGGCGGCGGACGTGGAGGCCAAGTACGGGGTGCCTCCGCACCTCTACCCGGACCTGGCCGCGCTGGTGGGGGAGAAGGCGGACAACCTTCCGGGCGTGCCCGGCGTGGGTGCCGGCTTCGCCGCCAAGTGGCTCGTCAAGTACGGGGACCTGGACGGTGTGCTCGAGCATGCGGACGAGATCACCGGCAAGAAGGGCGAGGCCCTGCGGGCGCACCTGGACGACGTGCGCCGCAACCGTCGGCTCAACGCCCTCGTGCGGGACCTGGACCTGCCGATCACGGACGACGCCATGGAGCTGACCATGCCGGACCGGGAGAGGATCGCCGAGCTCTTCGACTCCCTGCAGTTCAACCGCATCCGCGAGCGCGTGTTCGAGGTCTTCTCTGAGCGGCTCGGCGCCGATGCCCCCGCCGAGGAGGTCGAGCAGGCGCCGGAGGCCGTGGCGGCGACGGACCGCGCCGGGCTCGAGGCCTTCCTCTCGCGGAACGCCGGCACGCTGCTCGGGGTGCACGTGGAGGTGGACGGTCCTGCCCTGTTGCCCCGGCGCAAGGTCCCCGTGCCCGGCGAGTACGGCGTTCCGGTGGCCCTCGGCCTCGCGGCCGAGGACGACGCGGTGGCCGTGGACCTCACCACGGCGGACGAGGACCTCGCCGCCGCCGTGTGCGAGCTCCTCGAGGACGCCGCGGTGACCAAGGCCGTATACGACCTCAAGCGCGTGCTCAAGGCACTGCGCACCGCCGGGGTGGGCGGGAGCGCCTGCGACCTGCTCGGCGTGGAGGACGACGTGTTCCTGGGCGCCTACCTGATCCAGCCGGACCGCCGGGACATCGACCTGGCCTCCCTCGCCCGCGAGGACCTGCACACCCCGCTCGAGGCCCCGGCCGAGGAGGTCGAGGGGACAGCACAGGGCGAGCTGGACCTGGACGGCGCCGGGGAGGCGGCCGAGGCCGCGGCCCGGGCCCGCAACGCCGTGCGCGCCGCATGGATCGTGCGCCGTCTCTCCGAGGACTACACCCCGCGCCTGCTGGACCGCGGTGCGCAGGCCCTGCTGCGCGAGATCGAGATCCCCCTGTCCCGGCTGCTGGCGGACATGGAGCTCGAGGGCGTGGCCGTGGACCGGGAGCACCTCGAGTCCCTGCGCGCCGACTTCACCGCGGCCGCCGACGCCGCCAAGGAGTCCGCCTGGGCCTCCGTGGCGGAGGAGACCGGCGGCATGGAGGTGAACCTGGGCTCCCCGAAACAGCTGCAGGCCGTGCTCTTCGAACACCTGGACATGCCCAAGACCCGCAAGACGAAGACCGGCTACTCCACGGACGTCGACTCGCTGAACTCGCTCCTGGAGCAGACCGGCCACCCGTTCCTCGAGAACCTCATGGCACACCGGGACGCCACGAAGCTGCGCCAGACCGTGGACGGCCTCCTGGAGACCGTGGCCGAGGACGGCCGCATCCACACGACGTACTCGCAGACCGTGGCCGCCACCGGGCGGCTGTCCTCCCTGCACCCGAACCTGCAGAACATCCCGGTGCGCACGGCCGCCGGCCGACGCATCCGCGAGGCGTTCGTGGCCGGCGAGGGCCACACCCTGCTGTCAGCGGACTACTCGCAGATCGAGATGCGGATCATGGCGCACCTGTCCGAGGACGCCGGCCTGATCGAGGCGTTCCGCACCGGGGAGGACCTGCACGACTTCGTGGGCGCCCAGGTGTTCGGCTGCGAGCCGGCCGAGGTGACCGCCGAGCAGCGGGCCAAGGTCAAGGCCATGAGCTACGGCCTGGCCTACGGGCTGAGCTCGTTCGGCCTGTCCAAGCAGCTGAACATCGGCGTGGACGAGGCCCGCACGCTCATGAAGGGCTACTTCGACCGCTTCGGCGGCGTCCGCGACTACCTGCGGGACGTCGTGGCCCAGGCCCGCAAAGACGGGTTCACCGCGACCATCGAGGGCCGCCGCCGCTACCTGCCGGACCTGAACTCGGACAACCGCCAGCTGCGGGACATGGCCGAGCGCGCCGCCCTCAACGCCCCGATCCAGGGCTCCGCGGCGGACATCATCAAGCGCGCCATGCTCGACGTCGCCGCCGGACTGGTCGAGCAGGGACTGCGCTCGCGTCTGCTCCTCCAGGTCCACGACGAGCTGATCCTCGAGGTCCCGGACGACGAGCTCGAGGCCGCCACCGCACTGCTGAAGGAGCGCATGGGGGCCGCAGCCGAGCTCTCCGTGCCGCTGGACGTCCACGTCGGACAGGGAGGGACCTGGCATGCCGCCGCACACTGACGAGAACGCACCCGCCACCACCACGACGACGGCCGCGCGCCCGGGTGCCGCCGTCGCCTCCGCCGCGGACCGCCGGGAGGAGATCGTGGGCGCCTCCGCGGCG
>NZ_JBNFOB010000145.1:0-6041 GCF_057364565.1 Micrococcus sp. LASM2_SD2
CGGCCAGGGGCGAACGCCGTGGCGCCGGCGCCGGACAGCCGCCCGCCGCAGCCAGCGGGCGAAGAGCCGCTCGTAGCCGTGCGAGGTCAGCAGCTCCCGGTTCCGCAGTGCCTTGGACTGCCGCAGCAGTCGGTACCGGGCCTGCGCCTGGACGGGGTCCGAGGTGTGGTGGCGGAACACCCGGAGCACGCCCTCCACGAACGCGGCCGAGGTCGCCTCCGGCCCCGGCTCCGCCGCGGCGAGGAACTCCTCCAACTCCTCCAGCAGGAGGGCATGGTCGTGGAAGACCACGTCCTCCTTGGATCCGAAGGTGCGGAAGAACGTGGCGCGGCTGACGCCGACCTCCTGTGCCAGGGCGTCCACGGTGGTGGCGTCCCAGCCCTGCTCGTCCAGCAGGCGGATGAGGGTGGGCGTGTGCGCGGCGAGCCTCTTCTTCATGACGACGATGATACGCATGCTGATACGGCGTCTCACTTGACCTGACACTCAGTCTCATACGATGCTGGACCACACATCCCCGGAACGTGCCCGCCGGAGGTGGGCGGCCGTCGTCGTGCACCGCCTCCACCGGGAGCACCCGTCCCACCCAGGAGGACCCGCCATGACCGAGCAGCTGCCCACCGCCGAGCCCGAGTACCGCATCACCGACCCGCTGGACACCGACGCCTACGCGATCTTCGAGGACCTGGACGAGGAGGACCTCGTTCTCTTCAAGGCCGCCCGCGCCTACCTCACGCCCGAGGTCCAGAAGACCCTCCAGGACGCCTGGGACAAGGGCGAGTACCCCACCCAGCTGATCCCCGGCCTGGCCGAGGCGGACCTGCTCCGCGACGGCGTGGAGGTCGAGGGCAGGCCCACCTACTCCCGCCTCGCCTCCGGCCTGGCCAACATGGAGCTCTCCCGCATCGACGGCTCGCTGTCCACCATCGTGGGCGTGCAGGGCGGCCTGGCCATGCGCTCGATCGAGATGTGCGGCTCCGCAGAGCAGAAGGCGAAGTACCTGGCGCCGATGGCCTCCGGGGAGCTCTACGGCGCCTTCGCGCTCACGGAGCCCACCCACGGCTCCGACTCCGTCTCGCTGGAGACCACCGCCACCCCCGTGGACGGCGGCTGGAGGATCAACGGCCACAAGAAGTGGATCGGCAACGGCGCCGCCGGCGGCATCACCGTCACCTGGGCCCGCTCCACCGAGGACGGCCAGGTCAAGGGCTTCATCGTCCACCAGGACACCGAGGGCTACGAGGCCGAGGTCATCCGCGGCAAGATGTCTCTGCGCGCCATCCACCAGGCCCACATCACCTACACGGACGTGTTCGTGCCGGCCGAGGACGTCATGCCGGACGCCACCTCCTTCAAGAACACCGCCGCCGTCCTCTTCGCCACCCGCGTGGGCGTGGCCTGGGCCGCCGTCGGCCACGCGGTCGGCTGCTACGAGGCCGCCGTGCAGTACACCCGGCAGCGCGTGCAGTTCGGCCGCCCGCTGGCCCACTCGCAGGTGGTGCAGGAGCGCCTGGCCCGTATGCTCTCCGAGCTGACCCAGGTGCAGCTGCTCGTGCTGCGCGCCTCCCGCCTCGAGGACTCCGGCCGCCTCACCGGCCCGCAGGCCTCCCTGGCGAAGTACTCCGCCACCCGCGCCGCCCGGTCCATCGCCTCCGAGGCGCGCGACCTGCTCGGCGGCAACGGCATCCTCGTGCAGTACGAGGTGGGCAAGCACTTCGCGGACATCGAGGCCATCCACACCTACGAGGGCACGGAGACCGTCCAGGCCCTGATCGTCGGCCGCGACATCACCGGCAAGGGCGCCTTCGCCTGAGCCTGGGCTGGTTCTGGGTCTGGGCGGTGTGCCTGGGTCTGGGACTGGGCTGCGGGACGCGGCGCAGAGAGGCCATGCCGGATCGGGACCGCTCGTGTTCGAGCCACGGCTCATGCTCACCGCACAGTACGCTGACCGCACCGGCGCTGCCGGCGGGAAGGGCGATGGCTGCGCCCCACAGGGGCGGGGACAGGGGCCGTCCCAGCCATGGCGGTCGCCTGTCTTGGTCCGCGGCCGAAGCGCACCTGGACGCGTGCTGTCCACACAGTGGACGTGACCTGTCACCCACATCACACCCTGACGTAGGTTGAGGCACATGGAGCGCACTCCCCGCAACCACACGCACCGCTGGCCGTCCCGCGTGGCCGATCACTCGTCCGGGGAGGACCGCAACGCGATCCGCCGCATCAACGAGATGGCGTTCGAGACCTCCGCCGAGGCCGACCTGGTGGAGGAGCTGCAGAAGGACGAGCAGGCCTGGATGCCGCAGTTCTCGATGGTCACCATGACCGCCGCGATCCCCGGCACGGACCTGCATTCGGACCCGGTGGCCTACGGCCTGCTGTGCCGTGCGCACATCGGCGATGCCGAGACCCTCGCCCTGGCCCCGCACGGCGTGCTGCCGGAGCACCAGAACCAGGGCGCCGGCACCGCCGTGGTGAAGGCACTGCTGGAGGCCGCGAAGGAGGCCGGCGAGCCCCACGTGGTGGTGTACGGCTACCCGGAGTACTACCCGCGCTTCGGCTTCAAGGACGCCGCCGAGTACGGCGTGACCGCCGCCTTCGCGGACCGTCCGGGCGCCCTGCAGATCCTCGTGCTGGACGAGTCCGCCACGGTGCCCTCCGGCGAGTTCACCTACCCGGAGGCCTTCGGCGCGGAGACCCGTGCCCCCCTGAACTGACGTCGGTGCGCGTGTCCGTGCGGTGGGGTGACACCGCACGGAGCGCCGCCGACGTCGACCCCAGTGCGCGGTCGCCCTCGACGATGAGGGCGGCCGCGTATTCCTCTGCCCGGGGCGGCCGCGGCGGACGGGCGGCCTGGCTGTGTGCTGCAGGTCGGAAAGGGCAGCGATCAGGGCCGCATTCCGACGCCGGCGACACAGAGAGCGGGCAGGTTCAGCTCACTTCTTCCCGGCGTAGTACCGGCCGAGCGTCTCGGCCTTCAGCTCGGCGAAGGTGCCGTCCCCGATCGAGGCGCGGATGCGGTCCACCAGGGACACCGTGAAGCGCTCGTTGTGGATGGACACCAGGGTGTGGGCCACCATCTCCTTGGCCTTCATGAGGTGGCGGATGTAGGCGCGCGAGTAGTGGGTGCACGTGTAGCAGTCGCACTCGGGGTCCAGCGGCCCCCAGTCGCGCCGGTACTTCGCGCCGGGCAGGTTGTAGCGGCCGTCCCGGGTGTAGAACGCGCCGGTGCGGGCCACACGGGTGGGGGAGACGCAGTCGAAGGTGTCCGCGCCGTTCTCCACGGCCACGAACAGGTCGTCCGGCTCGGAGATGCCGAGCAGGTGGCGCGGCCTGTCCTCCGGCAGCACCTCGGCACACCAGCCGAGGATCGTGCCGAGGTTCTCCTTCTCCAGGGCGCCGCCGAGCCCGTAGCCGTCGAAGCCGGCCACGGTGCCGTCCGCGAACTCGCTGGTCATGGCGGACAGGTCCGCGCAGGCCTTGCGGCGCAGGTCCTCGTACTGGGCGCCCTGGATGACCCCGAACAGCGCCTGGTAGGGACGGTCTGCCCGCTCCGCGGTGAGGCGGGCGTGCTCGTCCAGGCAGCGCTGGGCCCAACGGCGCGTGCGCTCGAGGGCCTCCTCCTGGTAGCCGCGGGAGTTGTGGAGGGTGGTCAGCTCATCGAAGGCGAACATGATGTCCGCGCCGAGGTTGTGCTGGATCTGCACCGAGCGCTCCGGGGTGAACCGGTGCCTGTCCCCGGTGAGGTGGGACTTGAACCAGACGCCGTCCTCGTCCACGTCGGCCAGGCGTTCCTTGCCGGGGGCCACGGCGTCGTCCTTGCCCTGGCCGTCCGGCGCGGCGGGGCCGTTCATGTCGATGACCTTCTTGAACCCCGAGCCCAGAGACATCACCTGGAAGCCGCCGGAGTCCGTGAAGGTGGGGCCGTCCCAGTTCATGAACCGGCCCAGGCCGCCGGCCTCGTCCAGCAGGTCGTCTCCGGGCTGCAGGTACAGGTGGTAGGCGTTCGCCAGCAGGGCCTGCGCGCCGAGGTTTTTCATGGACTCAGGGAGCACGGCCTTCACCGTGGCCTGGGTGGCCACCGGGATGAAGGCGGGGGTCTGGATCTGCCCGTGCGGGGTGGTGATGACGCCGGTGCGCCCGTGGCCGGGACCGTCCTTCAGGCGCCCGGTCACCTCGTATCCGAAGTGCGAGGGGTGGGCGGGCTGCGGCGCGGGGGTCTCGACGTCGTGGTGGGGCATGGGTTCCATCGTAGTGAGTGAGGTCGGGGATGCCCCTGTCCTGTGTAGGATCTGTGTCCACCTGCACGATCCGAGGAGACGGCTCATGACCGCAGCGCCCACGCCCGCCGACGCCGACCCTGCCGGCAGGCGACCGCGCCCGGCCAGCGCGCTGATCGCCGCAGGAACGGCCCTGATGGTGCCCCTGGTGCTGACGGTGTTCATGATGGTGGCGGAGACGGGCCCCGGCACCGTCGCCGGGACGTACGCCCTGCTCGCCGCGGAGCATCTGGTGGCCCTCGCCGGCGCCGTCGCGCTGATCGTCATCGGCCGTCGCGTCGGACGTCCGGTCCGCGGCCTCGGCCTCACCGCGGTCGTCGCCTCGGTGGTGCCGATCGCCGCCCAGTTCGTGCTCCAGGTCTCTGATCCGAACATCGGCTCCGGCGCCCTGTGGATGGTGTCTGCGGCCGTGCTGGCGCTCACCGGCGGCCTCGCGGTCGCGTCCGCACGCCGCCGCTGAACCGGCGTCGCCCGGGCGTCAGTCCTCCAGCGCGTCCATGACCGCCGAGGCCACCACCAGGTCCTGCCAGGGCATGCCCGTCGTCACGACGACGGCCGGCGCCCCCGCCCTGCCGCCTCGCCCGGCCTGTGGCCAGGTCTGCGAAGGTCGCGAGCTCCGCCTCGGCGACGGCACCGGAGGCGATGCCGAGCACCACCTCGCCGGCCTCGCGCAGCGCCGAGTCGCGGGACTCCACGATCACCTGGCCGCGGGAGAGCAGCGCGTCGTCCAGCTCGCGGGTGTCCGGGGTGTGGGCGCCCATGGCCACCACCACGGCGTCGTCCCGCACCAGTGTGCCGTCGAACAGCGGCGTCTGTGCCGCGGTGCAGGTGAGGACGACGTCCGCCTCCGCCACCGCCTCCGCGGCTCCCGCCTGCGCCGGCACGCCGAGGTCCTCGGCGATGCGCGCGGCCAGGGCCTTCGCCTTCTCCGGACTCCGCCCGACCACGGTGATCCGCCCGACGGCCAGCACGTCGCAGAACGTGACGGCGTGCTCCCAGGCCTGGACCCCGGTGCCGAACAGGACGAGGTGGGCGGCCGTCGTCGTGGTTCCGGCGGGGTCCGAGGAGCCGGACGGCGACGAGCCGGGGGAGGCCCCGGCCAGGCGCGCCCCGAGCGCCGACACGGCGGAGGTGCGCAGGTTGGTGAGCTCGATGCCGTCCAGGACCGCGCGCGGCGCCTGCTCCGTGCCACCGAAGAGCACATAGACGCCCTGGATGACCGGCAGGCCGGCCGCCGCGTTGTCCGGCGTGAGGGTGAGCAGCTTCGTGCCGACCTGGTCGCCGCGAGTGGACGGCATCTGCAGCAACGTGCCGGTGGAGGTCTCCACACGCGTGCGCGGGGCGTCAGACTCCGGGTCCAGGCCGTCTGCCAGGGCACGGTCAAGGGCGTCGACGGCGGCTGTGGGGCCCAGGGCGGCGCGCAGGGCCGGGCCCGGGAGGAAGGCCAGCTGAGGGGAGGCGGTGGTGTCCGTCATGCCCACCACCGTACGGAACCGCCCGGACCGTGTAAGCCGTCCGGCTCGGTGGATACTGTGAGGAGGAACCGGAGGGCGCCGTCGACCGACGGGCCCGGCCCCGCAGAGAGGACACCCATGAGCCACCAGTACCCCGAGGGCCGACGACGCGGTGAGACCCCGTCCTGGTACCAGAGCGGCGGAGACGACCGGCCGACGCCGCGTCCCTGGGAGGAGTCGCACGGTGTCCGGCCCCGACGCCCGGGGCCGGCGAGCCGACGGCCGCCAGGAGGGCTGGGGTGGCCCGCAG
>NZ_JBNFOB010000146.1:0-6039 GCF_057364565.1 Micrococcus sp. LASM2_SD2
GAGGCGGCCGGCCAGATCAGGCCGCGCCGAGGGCGATCGCGAGGAAGGGTGGCCCGGGCGGGCGGGGCGGCGAAGGAGCGCACGTCGTCCAGTAGCTCGGCCGGCTCGGCGGTCTCGAGGCGGTGGGTGAGGCGCTCGGCCTGCTGGGCCACCGCGGAGAGGGCGCCGGAGACGAGGTCGGACTCGGCCTTCTCGCCACGGGCCACGCGCTGCAGGTCGTCCGTGACCGTGCGGGCCTGCTCGGCGGCGCGGTCCTTCTGGGTGCCGGCCTGCTCCTTGAACTGGGTGGTGGCGGTGTCGGCGAGGCCGCGGACCTGCTGCATGGCCTCGTCGCGGACGTTGCCGATCTCCTCGCGGGCGGTGCCGGCGAGGTCTCCGGCGGCGTCGCGGGCGGTCTCGGCCACCTGGCCGGCCTCGTGCTGGGCCTGGCCGGCGACGGCCTGGGCCTTCTCCTTGGCTCCGGAGTCGGAACCGTGGTTCTGGTTCGTCATGGGGTCCTTCTTCTCCTCGTGCGCGGCCCCTTGCTGTGGCCACGTCGTGGGAACCGAACCTAGACCCCCGGGGCCTGCGTGCGGTAGTCCTGGCGGCCCTGCTTAGGCGGCTGGCGTCAGACTCTGGGCACCCCCACAGACTCAACGGAGGTGGACCAGGGCTCGGGGACCACGGGGCACGACGGCGGCCGCTCACCCTGCGCACGCGGGGTGGGCGGCCGTCGTCGGGAGGGGGCCGTCAGGAGTTCAGGCCGAGCTCCTTCGGGAGGGGCTTCGCCTCCTCGCCGAGGACCTTCTCGGCGAGGAACGCCTGGACCACCTCGTACCAGACCTTCGCGTGCTGCGGGGTGAGGATCCAGTGGTTCTCCTGCGGGAAGTAGAGGAACCGGTGCTCGGTGGAGCCGTCCTCGGCCGCCGGCAGCCCGGACTTGGCGAGCAGCTCGTACCAGAGGCGCAGGCCCTCGCCGATCGGCACGCGGTAGTCCTTGTCCCCGTGGATGACGAGCATGGGGGTGACGATGTCCTGCACGAACCGGTGCGGGGAGTTCGCCTCCATCATGGCCGGGCTCATCTCGCGGTCCCAGTAGAAGGAGGCGTCCGTGGTGGGGCCGAAGCCGTCCAGGGCCCACAGGGAGGCGTGGGTGACGATCGCCTTGAACCGGTCCGTGTGGCCGGCCACCCAGTTCGCCATGTAGCCGCCGAAGGAGCCGCCCATCGCGGCGGTGCGGTCCGCGTCGATGTCCGGGCGCTCCTCGACCGCGTCCGTGATGGCCATCAGGTCCGTGTAGGGTTCGGCGCCCCAGCGGCCCCAGCCGCGCTGCACGAAGTCCCGGCCGTAGCCGGTGGACAGGGCCGGGTCCGGCATGAGCACCGCGAAGCCCTGGGCCACCATGAGCCACGGGGTCCAGCGCCAGGACCAGCCGTTCCAGGAGGACACCGGGCCGCCGTGGATCCACAGCAGCAGCGGGTGGCCGGCCTCGGGTGCCGGGCCGGAGGGCAGGGCGAGCCAGCCGCGCACGCGGGTGCCGTCCTCCGCGGTCGCCTCCACGTCCTCCAGGGTGCCCGGGACGGCCGGACGCTCGGCCGGGTTCTGCAGGCGGGTGGCCTCGCCCGTGGCGAGGTCCACGCGGGCCACCTCGGGCGGGAACAGGTAGGAGGAGCGCACGCCGTACAGCGTGGTCCCGTCCGGGGAGATCACGACGTCGGACCAGACCTCGTCCTCGCCCGTCACCTGGGCGACGGCGCCGGAGGGCACGTCGATGCGGAAGATCGGGGCACGGCCGTCCTGGTCCGCCACCGCGATGACCGCCGAGTCGTCCGGCAGCCAGCCGACCACGTGGCCCCAGCGGTCCCAGTCGTGGGCGAGGTCGGTGAGCTCGCCGGTGACGGTGTCCATGACGTACAGCTTCGGGTCCTGGGTGGACTCCGGGGTGGTGTGCGGACCGACCACCACGATCGCGCGGGTGCCGTCATGGGAGATCGGGCCGGCGTGCGCGTCCTGGCCCTCCCGGTCCACGAGCGGGGTGACCTGGCCGGTGGCGGTGTCCACGCGGGCGATCCACTCCCGCATGTCCGCCTTGGCGCCGGCCCGGGACACGGTGACCAGCACGAACGAGCCGTCCGGGGCCACGTGAGAGTCGGTGCCGGAGCCGTGGGAGCGGTCGAAGCCGGTCAGGTGGCGCAGGTGGTGCTCAGTCTCCTCCGGGATGCCGCCGGCCTGCTCGATCTGCTCAGCGCGGGTGTCCTCGCCGCCCTCGTCCTTCTCGTCCGCCGGGGCGTCCGGGTCCGCGCCGTCGGCGAGGACGAACAGCTCGGGCTTGGCCGGGCCGAGGTCGTGGTCCCAGAAGCGGACCGGGTAGGCGGTATGGAGGATGGCGTCCACGCCGGCGTCCTTGCGGGCCTTGGCCAACTCGGCGTGCTCGGCCTCGGTGGAGGCTCCGAGCAGGCGCGGGGCGCCCAGCACCACGGTGTCCGCGGCGGAGGCACAGGAGACGGAGGTGACGCCGCCGGGGCGGGTGAGGACCACGCGGGCCTCGCCGCCCTGCGCCGGCAGCGCCCAGAGGGCGGAGGACTTCTCCTCCTCCCCCGGCGCCGGGCGGCCGGAGGTGAAGTACAGGGTGCCGTCCGCGGCGAACTCCGCGCCGGCCTCGCCCTCCACGGAGCGGGTCAGGCGGTGGGCGGGACGCTCGCCGGACGGGTCCACCTCCCACAGGGAGCTGGCGTAGCCGGTGCCCTTGGCGTTCGGGGTGGCCACGGTGGTGACCAGGCGGGTGCCGTCCGGGCTCAGGGCCAGGCCGGAAGTGCGCGGCAGCGCGACGAAGTCGGAGAGGTCGTGGAAGGAGGTGCGCGGTTCGCTCATGCGAACCGTTCTATCCGCGGGATGTGACGTGGGTCAATCGACTTCGCGGAGGACGGAATGGCGGACCGGACTTCCGTCCCGGAGCCGTGCCCCGGCATGCAAGGATCGGGGCATGCGCATCCTCACCGTCTGCTTGGGCAACATCTGCCGCTCCCCCGCCGCCGAGGCCGTGCTGAAGCATGCCCTGGAACAGGCGGGCCTGTCCGGGCAAGTGAGCGTCAGCTCCGCCGGCACCGCCGACTACCACGTGGGTGAGAACCCCTACCCGCTGACCCTCGAGGTCGGCCGGGAGCGTGGCTACGCCTTCGACTCCGTGGGCGCCCAACTCACCTTCGCGGACCTGGAGCAGGCGGACCTGGTCCTGGTGATGGACGAGTCCAACTACGAGGACGTCGTCGCCCTCACCGAGGACGAGGACCTCCAGAACAAGGTCCACCTGCTCGGGGAGTTCTCCTCCTCGGTGGACACCCAGGGCGTCCTGGATGTCCCGGACCCGTGGCAGCGTCCGCGGCACGACTTCGTGGACATGTATGAGCAGATCGAGGACTGCGTGGACGGGGTCGTCGCCGCCATCAAGGCCGGGGACATCTAGGTTGCACGGGTCATGAGTGGGTGCAGTGACCGGAAGATTGCGCGTCAACCCTGCCCGCGCACCTCGCGCACCTGGCCGCCGAACCACTCGATGAACTCCGGCACCCATCCGGCGACGCCCTCGTTCCAGTGGGTGCCCACGGTGGACTGCGGGAACACCACGGCGGAGGAGAGCGGATCGCGCATGCCCAGGCCCGTGCCGTCCTCGTCCTGGACGGTGACCCACTGCAGGCCATGCTGGGCCCCGAGATGCTCTCCGAGCACCACCGCCACCACATCCAGCATCACGGAGGCGACCTCCGGCTCCAGCTCCCCGGCCTGCACGGCGGCCAGCTGACGGTCCGCATAGGCGCTGACCTGCTCCGGGTCGAGGTGGTCCACGCCCTCCTGACGGGCGAAGCCCAGGCGGTCCTGCACCCACTGCTCCTCGGCATCGGTGAGCGGGGCGATCTTCTGCGCGGCGTCATCGGTCATGGGCACCATTCCATCACGCGCCGTTCCCCCTGCGGCAGGCCATGCGCTAGCGTCACGTCCAACACCACCGGCGGCCCGTGCCGCCGCCAGGACGACCGCCTCCGGGGCCGGAGGACTAGGAGGGACACCGTGTTCAGCGAAGGACCAGGCGGCTTCAGCATGTTCCAGATCCTCTTCGCGGCGGTCCCGCTGTTCATGATCGCCATGTCGATCTGGGGCCTGGTGTCCATCGCCCGCCGTCGAGCCGCGGCAAACCGGATCACCCGCAACGGCCACCGCGTCCAGGGGAAGGTCATCACCTCCTACCTGGGCCAGAGCGGCTCCCGGGAGCACCGCCGCACCTTCCTCGTGGAGACCGTCGAGTTCATGACCCTGGACGGCCGGACGGTGCGCGCCTCGCCCACCTTCTCCGACATCGGGCTCACGGACCGCGGCGGCTCCTTCGTGACCGTGGTCTACGACCCGCAGGACCCCCACCGCTTCATCGCCCCCCTGAGCGGGGACACCCTGTCCGGCCGGGGCGAGGGCGGGCGCATCGCCACCCACGTGTTCATGGCCGTCTTCGCCGTGATCTTCCTGGTGGTCTCCCAATCCATGATCGGCTTCACCTCGATGCTGGGCCGCTGAGCGTGGCCGGCACCGGGACCTGCCGCCGTACCCTCCACGACGACGGCTCCGTGACCTTCGTGAAGTCCGGCGCCCTTCCCGGGCTCCTCACCGTGGAGGCCCGGGGCCTGCACGCCCTGGGCGCGGCGGGAGCCCGGGTCCCTCGGGTCCTGCGGGCAGACGACGACCTGCTCGAGCTCGAGGGGATCGAGGACGTCGGCCGCCAGACTCCGACGACCGAGGCGGCGTTCGGCCGGGAGCTGGCCGCCCTGCACCGCGGCTCCCGGCTGCCGGAGGGAGCGGCCGACTTCTTCGGGGCCGTGGACGGTCACCATGATCGGCCTGCCGTCGCTGAGGACGGCTCGGTGCGCGCCTGGCTCGGCGCGCCGAGATTGACCTGACCCCGTGCGCCACCTGGGCGGAGTCCTGGGTGGTCCGGCGCATCCTCCCCCTGGCCGAGCAGGCCGCCTCCGCGGGCAGCGCCCCGCCGCGCGTGCCCGAGCTGGCGGGCCGGCTGGCGGAGCTGACCGACGGATTCGGACCCGACTCCCCGGCCGCCCATCCGGGTGCGGCGGTGCTGGGAGGTGCGGAGCCGTCGTCGTTGGTGCACGGGGATCTCTGGGCCGGGAACCGGCTGCTCGACGCCGCCGGGCGCAGCTGGCTGATCGACCCGTGCGCGCACCGCGGGCACCGTGAGGTGGACCTGGCGATGATGGACCTGTTCGGCGGGTTCGGCCGCGAGGCGTGGGAGGCCTACGACGACGCCTTCCCGCTCGCCGACGGCTGGCAGGAGCGGGTGTTCGCCTACCAGGCCGTGCCGCTGCTGGTGCACGCGGTCCTGTTCGGCGGCGGCTACGGGCGACAGGCCGAGGCCGCACTGGAGCACGCGCTGGCCCTGGCCGGCTGATCCCCGGCCGGGTCAGGACTCGGCGGAGCCCTGGGCGGACGGGGCGGCCGGGTCGGCGGGGGCGCCCTCGCCCTCCACAGCGTGCGCCACCATGGCCGCGAAGCCCGGCATCCAGTCCGTCTCCTGCTCGCGCCAGTGCTTGGCGGCGGCGTCGAACGGGTAGAAGACGGCGTTCTTCTCCTGGCTGACGATCACCCAGCGGTTCCGGTCCTGCGCGCCGTCCATGGCCCAGACGAGGCCGTGCCTGATGCAGAGGTGGTGACCGAGCATCGCGCCGGCCACGCCCACCACGTTCTGGGCGACGCCCTGCGGCGCCGCGCCCTGAACCACGGCGGCGAGCGCCTGGGAGAACTCGGCGTCCATGGCTGCCGGATCCTCGGGGTCGATGCCCCGCTCGCGGACGCCGAACAGCACGTGCTGCTCGATGAACCTCTGCTCGTCGGCGGTCAGGGGGCGCAGAGTGTTCTCGGCCATGGGGTCGACGCTAGCGGACTGCGGGGCCGTGCGCCGCTGTGGCCTCGCCCGGCCCGTCAGGCCTCGCCCCGCACCCCGTCGGCACCCGCTCCTCCCCCGTTGCGGTCCCCGTCCGCCAGTGCCGCCCGGATCCGGCT
>NZ_JBNFOB010000147.1:0-6033 GCF_057364565.1 Micrococcus sp. LASM2_SD2
GGAGACGTCCGGCGCACCCCGGGATGCGTCCGGCATGCGCCCGGCGGCTCAGCGCTCGGCCAGGTCCACCTCGGCGGCGCGCTCGGCCTCGATGGCCTGTTCGAGGGTCTCCAGGGTGCCCGGCCGCAGCGGGGCGTCGATCTGGAGGACGGCGAGGGCGGTGCCGCCCTCGGACTCACGGGAGACGTCCATGCCGGCGATGTTCACGCCCTGCTCGCCCAGCGCCTGGCCGAGGATGCCGATCACGCCCGGGCGGTCCGTGTAGCGGAAGGCCAGCAGGTGGTCCGTGAGCGGCACCTCGATCTCCGCGCGGTCCACGCCGACCAGCTTCTGCCGCTGGCGCGGGCCCACGAGGGTGCCGGCGACCGAGACCTGGTCGCCCTGGGAGGTCGCGCCGCGGACGGTGACCACGTTGCGGTAGGAGCCGGACTCGGCGGTGGTGGTCAGGCGGGTCTCGACGCCGCGCTGCTCGGCGAGCACCGGGGCGTTGACGTAGGACACCTGGTCCGAGACCACGTCCGTGAACACGCCCTTCAGGGCGGCCAGCCGGATCGAGGAGACGTCCTGCTCGGCGATCTCGCCGGCGACCGCGACCTCCACGGCGGTCAGCGAGCGCTCGCCCAGCAGGGCGGTGAGCACGCGGCCGAGCTTCTCGGCCAGGGGCAGGCCCGGGCGCACGTCCTCGTGGATGACGCCGCCGGCCACGTTCACGGCGTCCGGCACGAGCTCGCCGGCCAGGGCCAGGCGGACCGAGCGGGCCACGGAGACGCCGGCCTTCTCCTGGGCCTCGGCGGTGGAGGCGCCCAGGTGCGGGGTGACGGTGGCGCGGTCGTGGGCGAAGAACGCCAGGTCGGTGGCCGGCTCGGTGGAGAACACGTCGATGCCGGCGCCGCCGATGGCGCCGGACGCCAGGGCCCGGTCGAGCGCGTCCTCGTCCACGAGGCCGCCGCGCGCGACGTTCACCACGAAGGCGGTGTCCTTCATCCTGGCGAACTGCTCGTCGCCGAGCATGCCGACGGTCTCCGGGGTCTTCGGCATGTGGATGGTGACGAAGTCCGCACGCTCGAGCAGCTCGTCGAGCTCCACGAGCTCGGCGCCGAGCTGCTGGGCGCGGGCGGCGGTGATGTACGGGTCGTAGGCCAGGACGTCCATGCCGAACGCCTTCATGCGCTCGGCCACCAGGGCGCCGATGCGCCCGAGGCCGATGATGCCCAGGGACTTGCCGAACAGCTCCACGCCGGAGTACTTGGAGCGCTTCCACTCCCCCTGCTTCAGGGCGGCGTTGGCCGGGGCGATGTTGCGGGCGGAGGCCAGGATGTGACCGCAGGTCAGCTCGGCGGCGGACAGGATGTTGGAGGTCGGGGCGTTGACCACCATGACGCCAGCCGCGGTGGCGGCGGGCACGTCCACGTTGTCCAGGCCGACGCCGGCGCGGGCGATGACCTTGAGGTTCGTGGCGGCGGCGATGGCCTCCGCGTCCATCCGGGTGGCCGAGCGGATGAGGACGGCGTCGGCGCCGGGCAGGTCCGCCAGCAGGCGGGCACGGTCGGCGCCGTCGGTGTGACGGATCTCGAAGTCGGGCCGAGGGCCTCGACGGTGGCCGGGGACAGCTCCTCGGCGATCAGGACGACGGACTTGGCGCTCACGGTTCTTCCTTCACGGGGCTTCGGGTCGGTGGCGGCGGGGTGCGGTGCTGCGGTGCGGTGGCGCGGGCGGGCCCCAGGGGCCCGTGCCGGCCGTGACGGGCGGTGCCGTCACGGCCGAGCCTAGCCGCATTGATATGCGCCGGATGAATACGAACACGCGCCGGCACCTCACGCGGTGACGGCGCCGTCGTCGGGGGTCTGCCGGCCGGCGGCCAGGAGGGCGAGCAGCCGTCCAGGTCAGCGGGCGGCGCACCGTCCAGGTCAGCGGGCGGCGGTCCCCTCGGTGTAGTCGTCGTCGGTGTCCTTGAGCCAGGAGAACATCTGGCGCAGCTCGCGGCCGGTCTTCTCGATCGGGTGCTGCTCGGCCTGGGCGCGCAGCTCCGTGAACTCGGGGGCGCCGGCCTTCTGGTCGTCCATGAAGCGCCGGGCGAAGGCACCGGACTGGATGTCCGCCAGGACGGCCTTCATGTTCTCCTTGACGCGCTCGTCGATCACGCGCGGGCCGGAGACGTAGTCGCCGAACTCGGCGGTGTCCGAGATGGACCAGCGCTGCTTGGCCAGGCCGCCCTCGACCATCAGGTCCACGATCAGCTTCAGCTCGTGGAGCACCTCGAAGTAGGCGATCTCCGGCTGGTAGCCGGCCTCGGTCAGGGTCTCGAAGCCGTACTGGATCAGCTGGGAGGCGCCGCCGCAGAGCACCGCCTGCTCACCGAACAGGTCGGACTCGGTCTCCTCGGTGAAGGTGGTCTCGATGACACCGGCGCGGGTGCCGCCGATGCCCTTGGCGTAGGACAGGGCGAGGGCGTGGGCCTCGCCGGAGGCGTCCTGCTCGACCGCGATCAGTGCGGGCACGCCGCGGCCGGCCTCGAACTCGCGACGCACCACGTGGCCCGGGCCCTTCGGGGCAACGAGGGCGACGTCCACGCCGGCCGGGGCCTTGATGTAGTCGAAGCGCACGTTGAAGCCGTGGGCGAAGAACAGGGCGTCGCCGTCCTGCAGGTTGCCGGCGATGTGCTCGTTGTAGACGTCGGCCTGCACCTGGTCCGGGGTGAGGATCATGATCAGGTCCGCCTCGGCAGCGGCGGTGGCCACGTCGACCACGCGGAGGCCCTCGGCCTCGGCCTTGGCGCGGGACGTGGAGCCCTCGGCGAGGCCGATGCGGACATCCACGCCGGAGTCGCGCAGGGACAGCGCGTGGGCGTGGCCCTGCGAGCCGTAGCCGATGACGGCGACGGTGCGGCCCTGGATGAGCGACAGGTCGGCGTCGGCGTCGTAGAACTTCTTCACGGACATGGCGGGTCTCCTTCGGTTCGGAGGTCTCCCGGCCGGCGGGGCGGCCGGGATTCTGGACGGGTGGTGGGTCTGGGATGCCGGCCCGCCGCGGAGGGCGGCGGACGGGTCTGGAGGGGACGTGCGGTCCGCCCCGCGTCAGCGGGACAGGGCCCGCTCGGTCATGGAGCGGCCGCCCCGGGCGACGCCCAGGGTGCCGGAGCGGACGAGCTCACGGACTCCGAACGGGGCGAGCAGCTCGAGCAGGGCGTTGAGCTTGTCCCGGGAGCCGGTGGCCTCGAGGGTCAGCGACTCGGGGGCGACGTCCACGACCTGGGCCCGGAACAGCTCGGCCGCCTGCACGACCTGGCTGCGCGTCGCGGCGTCGGCCCGGACCTTCACGAGCAGGTGGTCGCGCTGCACCGAGGCCTCGGCGGAGAGCTCGATGACCTTGATGACGTTCACGAGCTTGTTGAGCTGCTTGGTCACCTGCTCGAGCAGGTGCGGATCCGCGTCCACGACCACCGTGATGCGGGACAGCCCCTCGATCTCGGTGACGCCCACGGCGAGCGAGTGGATGTTGAAGGCGCGCCGGGCGAACAGGCCGGCCACGCGGGTCAGCACACCCGGGACGTCCTGGACCAGCACAGACAGGGTGTGACGCTGGGTGGTCTCCGTCTCGTTGGCCATGTCTCAGTCCTCCTGGGTGAAGTCCGGGGTCATGCCGCGGGCGACCTGGATGGCGTCGTTGCTGACGCCGGCCGGCACCATCGGCCACACCATCGAGTCCCGGGAGACCACGAAGTCGATGACCACGGGGAGGTCGTCCACCTCGAGGGCCTTCCGGATGGTCTCGTCCAGGTCCTTCTCGCGCTCGCAGCGCAGGCCGACCGCGCCGTAGGCGTCGGCGAGTTTCACAAAGTCCGGGACGCGCACCGTGCCGTGGCCGGTGTTGAGGTCCGTGTGGGAATAGCGTGAGTCGTAGAACAGGGTCTGCCACTGGCGGACCATGCCCAGGGACGAGTTGTTGATGACGGCGACCTTGATGGGAATCCGGTTGATCACGCAGGTGGCGAGCTCCTGGTTGGTCATCTGGAAGCAGCCATCGCCGTCGATGGCCCAGACCACACGGTCCGGGTCGCCGACCTTGGCGCCCATGGCGGCGGGCACGGCGTAGCCCATGGTGCCCAGGCCGGCGGAGTTCAGCCACTGACGCGGGCGCTCGTACTGCACGAACTGGGCGGCCCACATCTGGTGCTGGCCCACGCCGGCGACGTAGGTGGCCTCGGGGCCGGAGAGTTCGGACAGCCGCTGGATGACCTGCTGCGGGGCGAGCAGGCCGTCCTCCGGGGCGGTCCATCCCAGCGGGTAGGTCTCGCGCAGGCGGGACAGCACGCCCCACCAGCCGGTGAGGTCCGGCAGGCCAACGCCGTCGCGGTCGCGGCGCAGCTCCTCCGTCAGGTCCGGGACGATCTCCTTCAGGTCGCCGACGATCGGGATGTCCGCGACGCGGTTCTTGGAGATCTCGGCCGGGTCGATGTCCGCGTGGATCACCTGGGCGCCCGGGGCAAAGCTGGTGAGCAGGCCGGTGACGCGGTCGTCGAAGCGGGCTCCGAGGGTGATGAGCAGGTCCGACTGCTGCAGCGCGGCCACGGCGGAGACGGAGCCGTGCATGCCGGGCATCCCCACGTGCAGCTCGTGCGAGTCCGGGAAGACGCCGCGGGCGGTCAGGGTGGTCACCACGGGGATGCCGGTGAGCTCGGCGAGCTCGCGCAGCTGCTCAGACGCGTCGGCGCGGGCGATGCCGCCGCCGACGTAGAGGACCGGACGGCTGCTCTGGCGGATCAGGCGTGCGGCGGCACGGATCTGCCGCGGGTGGCCGCGACGCACCGGGCGGTAGCCGGGCAGCTCGGGCTTCGGCGGCCAGGCGAACTCGAACTCGCCGACCTGGGCGTCCTTGGTGACGTCCACGAGGACCGGTCCGGGCCGCCCGGTGGCTGCGATGTGGAAGGCCTCCGCCAGGGCCTGCGGGATGTCCTCGGCACGGGTGACCAGGCGGGAGTGCTTCGTGATCGGCATGGTGATGCCCACGATGTCCGCCTCCTGGAAGGCGTCCGTGCCGATGGCGGTGGAGTTGACCTGGCCGGTGATGAACACGACGGCCTGAGAGTCCATGTGCGCGTCCGCGATGGCGGTCACCAGATTGGTGGCGCCCGGACCGGAGGTGGCCAGCGCGACGCCGGGGCGGCCGGTGGCCAGGTAGTAGCCCTGGGCGGCGTGGCCGGCGCCCTGCTCGTGGCGGACCAGGATGTGGCGGATGGACGAGGAGTCCATGAGCGGGTCGTAGGTCGGCAGGATGGCGCCGCCGGGGAGGCCGAAGACCTCGGTGACGCCGATCTCCTCGAGGCTGCGGACGATGGCCTCGGATCCGGTCATGGGGGTGGGGGTCACCGTGCGGCACGGCCCGGGGACGCGTGGCTCGATGCTGTCGGAGCGGTGGGCGCGGGTGGACTCGCGCGGGGTCGGCCTCGCCGGTTCGGCGGCGCGCTGCTGCGTGCTCATGGGTTCACCTCGCTGGACGGCGGGTTGTCAGGGGCAATGGTGCCCATCCGCAGGACCGTCGGCCGGGTGCGGCCGGGGGCCTTCCGCGCCTGCCCCGGGGGTGGTGGAGCGGGTGCGTCGGGTGGTCTCCTGGGTGACACTATCCGTGCGTCCCGGCGGCTCCGGCCAGCTCTCCACCGAAGCATCTCATCTTGTGGACTCGGCGACCGCATCGTGAACAGGCCCCAGGTCCTCCCCGAGCACGAGCAGGTCCGCTTCGACCCCCGCGCGCAGCCTGCCGGCGGGCAGTCCCAGGGCATCGGCGGGGACGGAGGTGGCCGCCCGCAGCGCCTGCTCCGGCCCGATCCCCGCAGCGACGGCGCGCCCGAGGCAGTCCGCCAGCGTCGCCGTGGAGCCGGCGATCGCCCCCGGCTCACCGTGCCGGGACACGAGGCGGGCCACTGACCCGGACACCGTCACCGCCAGCGGGCCCAGCCGGTAGTCGCCTCGGCGCAGCAGGCGGCGGCCATGGAGTCCGAGACCACGGCCCACCGCCGGCCCGCCTCCGCCGCCGTGC
>NZ_JBNFOB010000148.1:0-6024 GCF_057364565.1 Micrococcus sp. LASM2_SD2
CGCGGGGCTCGACCCGGCCCCGCGCGGCGACCGGGCTCCTCGTGGCGGAGGGCACCACGGTGGGCGCCCAAGGCGCTCACCCACGCCACCGCCAAGTGGGAGTGGCTCGCCGAGGTCGTCCGCCGGGACGGCGCCGACGGCGCACCCCGCCACCGGCATCGCCACGTGCTG
Organism: Micrococcus sp. LASM2_SD2; assembly: GCF_057364565.1. NCBI lineage: Bacteria > Bacillati > Actinomycetota > Actinomycetes > Micrococcales > Micrococcaceae > Micrococcus > Micrococcus sp. LASM2_SD2. Next base: position 172 of record NZ_JBNFOB010000148.1, read on the forward strand.
CGCCTGTCCTACGGCCGGCACGGCGGCGGCACCGAGCAGCTCGGTTCCGCACCGAGGACGAGCGTCTCGTGGAGCAGGCGATCGCGGACGCCGCCGTCCTCACCGGCGTCGAGTTCAGCGCCGAGGACGTCGCCGCGTCCATGGTCGTGCGCTGGCGCGACGCGATCCCGCCGCAGTCCGGCCCGTCCCGCGCCGCCATGAAGGCGCTCACCGCCTACGCCGAGGCGACCGACGGCGTCGACGTGGTCGGCGCCTGGTCCGACGGCACCGGCCTCGCCTCGATCGTGGCCGCCGTGGACCGACGCTTCGGCTCCTTCGACCCCCTCACCCCCGCAGCAGGAAGAGAGTGACCACCATGCAGGACTCCCAGCACACCGCCGACGCCGCCACCGCCGAAGAGAACGCGCCGAACCCGCTGGCCGGCAAGGACTGGTTCACCACCTACACGGTGTTCGCCCGCCCGGACGACGGCTCCTCCCTGGCGCCCCTGTCCGGTCCGCAGGCCGACGACGCGGTGGCCGAGTTCGACGCGCTCGTAGCCGAGCTGGACGAGCAGGGCGTGACCGTCCGCGGCACCTACGACGTCTCCGGCATGCGCGCCGACGCGGACGTCATGGTGTGGATGTACGGCCAGGTCCCCCAGGACCTGCAGTCCGCGATCCGCCGCATCCGCCGCACCCGCCTGTTCGCCGGCACGCACATCGTGCTCTCGGCGATGGGCGCCGACCGCCTCGCCGAGTTCAACAAGGACCACATCCCGGCGTTCGCCATGGGCCGCGAGCCGCTCGAGTGGCTCTGCTTCTACCCGTTCGTGCGCTCCTACGACTGGTACACGATGGAGCCGAAGGAGCGCGCCCGCATGCTGCGCGAGCACGGTCTGCTCGGCCGTGACTTCCCGCAGGTCTGGGCCAACACCACCTCGGCGTTCGCCCTGAACGACTGGGAGTGGCTGCTCGGGCTGGAGGCCCCGAAGCTGACGGACCTGGTGGACATGATGCGCCACCTGCGGGACAACGAGACCCGCCACTACGTGCGCGAAGAGGTGCCGTTCTACACCGGCCGCCGCGTGAGCACCGCCGAGATCACGGAGGTGTTCGCCTGATGAGCCTGTCCCCGACGCACTACCACCCGGAGGACGCACCGCGTGCCGTCCGTCGGGTCCCGGAGGCTGCCGCGGGTGCGGACTACGACGTCTGCGGCACTATGACCCCCAAGGCCTACGACGCCCTGATGCTGGCCTCCTTCGGCGGACCGGAGGGCCAGGAGGACGTCATCCCGTTCCTCCGCAACGTCACGGCGGGCCGCGGCATCCCGGACGACCGCCTGGAGGAGGTCGCGGTCCACTACCGCACCAACGGCGGCGTCAGCCCGATCAACGCCCAGAACCGGGCGCTGATCGCCGCGATCGAGTCCGAGCTGGCCCGGCGCGGCCACGACCTGCCGGTGTACTGGGGCAACCGCAACTGGGAGCCGTACTTCCCGGACACCCTGAAGCGGATGGTCGACGACGGCCACCGCCGCATCCTGACCGTCACCACCTCCGCCTACTCCTGCTACTCCTCCTGCCGCCAGTACCGCGAGGACATGGGCATGGCCGTGCAGGAGCTGGGTCTCGAGGGCACGGTGGACCTGGACAAGACCCGCCAGTACTTCAACCACCCAGGCTTCGTGGAGCCGTTCCGGGACGGGCTGCGCGAGGACCTGGTCTCCCTGCGCGGCGAGGTGGGCGAGGACGCCCGCATCCACGTCCTGTTCGCCACCCACTCCATCCCGACCGCGGACGCCGACGCCGCCGGACCGCGTGAGCTGTCCGCGCAGCTGGCCGAGGAGACCGGCGCGGCCGCCGGTGAGGCCGAGGGCGCGGACCTGTACTCCGCCCAGCACCTGGACGTGGCCCGCGAGATCCTCGCCGGCGTCCCGGAGGCCGAGGACGTCGAGTGGTCCCTGGTCTACCAGTCCCGCTCGGGCGCCCCGCACGTGCCGTGGCTGGAGCCGGACATCAACGACGCCATGGAGGCGCTCGCCGGCGAGGGCGCGGAGAAGGACGCCGACGGCCGCGCCGTGGCCGGCTTCGTGGTGGTCCCGCTCGGCTTCGTGTCCGACCACATGGAGGTCCTCTGGGACCTGGACACCGAGGCCAAGGACACCGCCGCCGAGCTGGGGGTCGGCTTCCGCCGCACCGGCACGCCGGGCACCGATCCCCGGTTTGTGGCCGGGCTCGTGGACATCGTCGAGGAGCGCCTGGGCCTGCGCGAGGGCCGCGCCGCCGTCGGCTGCTTCCCGGCCTGGCCGGACGTCTGCCGCCCCGACTGCTGCGTGAAGGTCATGCGGGACGGGTCGGTCCGTCCCACCACCTCCGCGGTGGACGCGGACGTGCGCGGCTTGGCCGAGCACGCGGCGGCGACGACCGGCACCGCGACGACGACCGCAGACTCCGAGGAGGCCTGACCCCATGCCCGTGCGCGTCGGCACCCGAGGATCGGCCCTGGCCACCACCCAGACCCGGACGGTGGCGCAGGCGCTGACCGAGCAGTCCGGACTCGACCATGAGCTCGTGATCATCCGCACCGACGGGGACGTCACCACCGGCTCGCTCGCCTTGCTCGGCGGCACCGGCGTGTTCGCCTCCGCCCTGCGGGCCTCGATCCTGGACGGCGTGGTGGACATGGCCGTCCACTCGCTCAAGGACCTGCCGGCCGCCCAGCCGGAGGACCTGGAGATCGTGGCGATCCCACGCGCGCGGACCTGCGGGACGCCCTGTGCGCCCGTGACGGCCTGACGTTGGAGAGCCTCCCCGAGGGCGCGAAGGTGGGCACCGGCTCGCCGCGCCGCGTCGCCCAGCTCAAGGCGCTGCGCCCGGACCTGGAGCTCGTGGACATCCGGGGCAACGTGCAGACCCGCCTGGCCCGCGTGCCGGGTCTGGAGCAGCACGACGACAACGCCCCGGCGGCGGCCGGCTCCCCGCGCGGAGACCTGGACGCGGTCGTGTTGGCCTGCGCCGGCCTGGACCGGCTCGGCCTGGACCACGTCATCACCGAGCGGATCGACCCGGAGGTCATGCTCCCGGCCCCGGGGCAGGGCGCCCTGGCCGTGGAGGTGCGTGCGATCCACGACGGCATCTTCGGCGACGCCCGCCTGGATCCGGACTCGCCCGAGGGGAGGCTCCGCGCGGGCCTGGCTGGACTGGACGACCTGCACACCCATGCCGCCGTGACGGCCGAGCGTGCCCTGCTCCTGCGCTTGGAGGCCGGCTGCGCCGCGCCGATCGGGGCCGTGGCGCGCGTGGAGGGCGGGACGGACGAGAACGGGGCGAGCTCGCCGCGGATCGTCATGGACGCGATGGTCGCCGCCCTGGACGGCTCGCGCATCCTGCGCCGCACCTCCTCGGTGCAGCTGGACGCGGTGCCTCAGGACGTGGCCGCCGATCCCGAGCAGGCCGCCGAGTGGCTGGAGGACACCCTGATGATGGCCGCCGGTGCGCTCGGCGTGCACATGGCGGAGGCCTTCATCGACGAGGGTGCCGACCTGCTGCCGGGCACCGTCCGCGGCACCGGGGCCTGACCCGGAACGTCGTGGCTCGTCCTGTCGTCCTCACCCGTCAGCCGGCCCAGGCCGGCGCCCTGGGGGCGGGCCTGGCCGCGGCCGGGCGGACGTCCGGTTCTGCCGCTGACGGACTTCGAGCTGCCGGGTGAGCCCGGGCCGCTGCGGGCCGTGGTGGCCCGGGTCGAGGCCGGGGAGTGCGCCTGGCTGGTGCTGACCAGCCCGAACACCGTGCGTGCCCTGCAGGCCGCCGGCTGGACGGGGCGAGTGGGCGGGGGCGTCCGTGTGGCCGTGACCGGGAAGGGCACCGCCCGCCTGCTGACAGAGCTGGGCTGCACCGCCGAGCCGTGGATGCCGGAGCAGGCCTCGGCCGCCGGGATCCTGGCCGAGTTCCCGTCCGCGGGGGACGCGAACGAGGCGCCGGCCTCCCTCGTCCTGCTCCCGCAGTCCGCGCTGGCCACGGGCGAGCTGACCTCAGGTCTGGAGGCCAGGGGTTGGCACGTCGCCCGTGTGGAGGCCTATCGGACCGTGCCCTACCCGGCCGACCCGAGGCGCCGACTGCTGCCCGAGTCCTCCGATCAGGAGGCGGGGGATGCGGCGGAGGCGGGCGCCGTCGTCGTGCCGGTCGAGGCACTGGCCGGCCGCGACGTGGTGCTCACCAGCCCGTCCGCCGCGCGCGAGCTGGCGGTGCATCCCGGGTGGGACGACCGCGGGTCCGCCTGACCTGCCGCCTGGTGGCGATCGGACGGCCGACCGCCGCAGAGGCGCATCGGCTGGGCATGGAGCTGTCCGCCGTCGCGGAGAGCCCGGACGCGGACGGGATCCTCGCGGCACTGGGCCACGGGCTCACGCTGGAGGAGGCTGCGCGCGCGGCGGACACGGACGGCGAGTATGCCGAGCCCGGGCCGCTGCGTGACCGGCTCGTCGGCGCGATCGTGGACGGCACCAAGACGGCCACGGCCGCGCTGCTGCGGGACTTCGAAGGCGAGGGTGAGCCCCTGCCGCGGGTGGGCGACCGTGAACGCGTCCTGGACTCGGTGGGTCAGGTGGCGGCGGTCGTGGAGGTCACGGGGGTGGCCGTCGTGCCGCTGGGCGAGGTGCCGAACTGGCATGCCGTGGCCGAGGGCGAGGGCGAGGGCGATGTGGACGTGCGAGCCTGGCGTGCCTCGCACGAGGAGTTCTGGGGCGGCGCGCTGCCAGACGACACCGAGGTGGTCCTGATCCACCTGGCCCGCATCGCCTGACGTTCCGGCGCGACTCAGCCGGTGGTGCGGGCTGGGGCGGTCGTGCCGTCAGTTGTTCGGCGGCGGTGTCATCACGTCCACCCGAGGAGGGCGCAGGATGGAGCGCGCCACGTTCTGGAAGTCGTGCTGGAACAGCAGCGTGGAGGCCTCCTCCTCGGTGAGGTCATAGGCATGCGCCAACATGCGCACGTTCTCCGTGTAGAAGGCATGCAGCTTGTCCACGCCCTTGAGGAACTCAAGCTCTTTCGCCATGCAGGTCAGCATAGGAACCCCACATGACCGTGCGGTGCCGCGTCGGTGAACGGAACGTGATGCACGCTGGGAGGGACTGCGGGGCGCAGGCTGTTCCCCGTGGCCACGGGGTATGCGGGAAGAACGGCGTTTCTGGAATCAGAATTGCCGGAACTCGGCCACGAACAGGGCCAGATCCGGCACCTCTGATGCCAGGTTTGACGTCCACGCTTCTGGCTGTGTCAAAGACGCCCATGCGTGCGCGTGGCGGCAGCATGGACGCCTTGGTGCGCAGGAGTCCTCGCCGAGACCGGTACAGGGCCGCGCGCGCCACCCCGCGAGTTGCCCCGCGCGCCGTCCAGCCCCGCTCAGCCCTCCGCGCGCCAGTAGGCGGAGCCGTCGGCGGCGCGCTCGTAGACGCCGAGGTCGACCGCGTGCCGGCGGAAGAAGGCCACGTCCTGTACGAAGAGGCCCAGGCGGCCGTTGAGGCCGGCCTCCGTCACGCGCTCACCCTCTGCCAGCACGCGCTGCGCCACGGCGCGGACGGCGTCGTCCACGTCGTCGAGCGCGAGGTCCTTCACGTCGATGCGCTCGCCGTCCAGCACCGCGAGCGGGCCGAGCGCCCGGTCCAGGTCGGCGACCACATCCCCCAGGAAGGTCTCCACGAAGAGGGGAGTGCCGTCGTCGGGGATCTGGACTGCTCCCAGGGAGGCGGCGCCGCGCAGGGGTCCGGCGTCCTCGGCCGTGGCCGTGCCGGCGAGCACGGCGCCCAGGCTGCGACGCAGCCTCGGATTGCGCAGCATCGCCAGCAGGGAGCGCGCCCGGCGCACGGTCCCGG
>NZ_JBNFOB010000149.1:0-5987 GCF_057364565.1 Micrococcus sp. LASM2_SD2
CGCGAGGTCGCCGAGGACGAGACCGTCGGCGGCGCCCGGCTCTCCGCCGAGGAGAAGACGGCCCAGCCGATCGCCGACGCCGGCCGCGATGCCGATGCCGGCCGCCGTGCGGTCCCTGCCGAGGAGACCCTCGGCGAGGCCCACACCCCGGCGGCGGAGCGTCCGGTCCAGGCCGGCGGTGTGAACCGCGGTAGTGAGAAGACCAGCTTCAAGGACAACCTCATCGAGACCGCCAAGGGTGCCGCCTCGGTGGCCGCCAAGGGCGCCGCGAAGGGTGCCGAGGCCGGTGCCAAGGGCGCCGTGAAGGGCGCCTCCTTCCTGCGCGACAAGCTCGCCCAGGCCCAGGAGCGCCGCTGGAAGGGCCGCAGGTGACCCGCACCGGGCGCGCTGACGCGGTCCCACCCCGACGACGCCCCTCACCTTCCACAGGTGAGGGGGCCGTCGTCTGTACGTCTGGACCGGCGCGGTCAGGGCAGCTCGCACATCACGACCGAGTCCGAGGACCCCGTGCAGGTGAGCGTGAGCCGGTCCCCGACGGCCACCTCGTCCCAGCCGGCACCGGAGACGTGCAGGGGCTCCTCGCCGGTGGAGTCCAGGTGCATGCGGCCGTTGGTGCGGTCCACGTCCGTGACCGTCCCGGAGGCCTCATAAGTGGAGACCATGCGGTCCCACACCTGCCAGGCGCCGAAGCCGAGGCCGAGGACGGCGATCAGTGCGGCGGCCGCCCAGAACGGCCCGCGCCCCTGACGTCGGTGCACCAGCAGGAACGACGCGCACACCAGTAGCACCGCCACGAGCAGAGCGACGGCGGTGAGCAGCGCGAAGCCGGGGAGGGGGCCGTCGCCCTCGAGGGGCACATACTCGATCCCGGTGCGTGTGAGGCCATCCATGGGCGTCGTTCCGTCCCTTCAAGGTCAGCGCCGGATCCGGGCGTCGTCGCGGTGTCCTCCCGGACAGTAGCGCAGGAGGGTCTGCGCCCGGTCAGCCCGGGACACGGCCGGTCCGGGGCGCCGGACACCCGGGGACGCAGACGGCGGCGCCCGCCCCGGAGTGTTCCGGAACGGACGCCGCCGTCATCACGGGGCCGTGTGGGCCCCGCGGCCGTCGTCCCCGACGTGCCGCGCCGATCAGACGCCCGGGATGTCGTCACCGGCGGCGGCCTTCACGGCCTCCTCGATCTTCGCGCCCGTCTCTGCGTCCACGTTCTTCCAGTACTCGAGGGCCTGGGAGAGCACGGGCTCCTTCACGCCGTCGAGGGCGCCGGCCACGGTCTGCACGAACTCGGCGCGCTCCTCGTCCGAGAACACCTCGCGGACGAGGATCCCGGCCTGGCCGAAGTCGTCGTCGTCCTTGCGGAGCGTCTGGGACTCGCGGGTCATCTCGCCGTCGGCCTCCCAGCCGTTGTCCACGCGGCCGGTCTCGTCCGACCACGAGTGGTCGAAGGAGTTCGGGACGTACTGCGGGGCGGCGCCCTGGTGGTGGTACGTCATCTGGCCGTCGAACGTGTACGAGTTCACCGGGCACTTCGGCTGGTTCACCGGCAGCTGGTTGAAGTTGGTGCCGATGCGGTGCAGGGCCGCGTCGTGGTACGCGATGGAGCGGGCCAGCAGCATGCGGTCCGGGGACAGGCCGATGCCGGGCACGGTGTTGCCCGGGGAGAACGCGGCCTGCTCGATCTGCGCGAAGTGGTTCTCCGGGTTCCGGTTCAGGGTCATGGTGCCGACCTTGATGCGCGGGTAGTCCTTCTGGGACCACACCTTCGTCAGGTCGAACGGGTTGTACCGGTAGGTCTTCGCCTCCTCGTACGGCATGACCTGCACGTACAGGTCCCACTTCGGGAACTTCCCCTCGGCGATGGACTCGAACAGGTCCTGGCGGTGGTGGTCCGCGTTCTCGCCGGCCATCCTCACGGCCTCGTCGTTGGTGAAGTTGTGCACTCCCTGCTGGGAGATGAAGTGGTACTTCACCCAGAAGCGCTCGCCCTCGGCGTTGACCCACAGGTAGGTATGGGAGCCGTAGCCGTTCATCTCGGACCAGGTGCGGGGAAGGCCGCGGGGGCCCATGAGGTAGGTGACCTGGTGAGCGGTCTCCGGGTTGTTGGCCCAGAAGTCCCACTGCATGGTGCCGTCGCGCAGGCCGGAGTCCGGCAGACGCTTCTGCGAGCGGATGAAGTGGGTGAACTTCATGGGGTCGCGCACGAAGAACACCGGGGTGTTGTTGCCGACGAGGTCATAGTTGCCCTCCTCGGTGTAGAAGCGGAGGGAGAAGCCGCGGACGTCACGCCAGGTGTCCGGGGAGCCGAGCTCGCCGGCCACGGTGGAGAAGCGGGCGAGCATCTCGGTCTTGGTGCCCGGCTGGAACACGAGGGCCTTGGTGTACTGCGAGACGTCCTCGGTCACCTCGAACTCGCCGAACGCGCCGGAGCCCTTGGCATGCGGGCGACGCTCGGGGATGTTCATGCGGTTGAAGTGCTGATGGGTCTCCATCAGGTGGGTGTCGTGCAGGACGATCGGCCCGTCCGGGCCCACCGTCAGCGACTGGCGGTCCGACACGGCCGGGGCACCCGACTGCGTGGTCGATCCGGTGGCGTGGGGGGTCTTCTTCTCGGTCATCATCACTCCTTGCGAGCTCGTCCAGGCGCGCCTGGAACCGTCCGCCGGTTCCGGCGGGATGTCCACACTCTCACCTGCGGGGCGGACAGCGTAAGACCCCGACGACGCCCACCCTCCTCCGGAACCCGGCGCACCCCGCTCAGAACACCGGCCTCGGCGCCTCGACCGGGCCTCCGCCCGGGCGTGTGGCGTCCGGACGGGACCCCGAGTCCGGACGAAACCCCGACGAGGGGCGAGACGGACGCGAAAGGCGGGCGGCCGTCGTCGGGCCCCACCGCCGTGACACCGGTGCGACGGGCGCCACACACGTGGCTAGGATGGCCCGTGGAGCCGTCCGACCGACGTGGGTCGGAGCCGTCCGACCGTCGAAGGGAAGACCCGTGACCCAGCCCGATGTGAACACCCTCCCGCTGTCCGAGGTGGATCCGGAGATCGCCGCCGTCCTGGCGGACGAGCTCGGCCGCCAGCGCGGCACGCTCGAGATGATCGCATCCGAGAACTTCGTGCCCCGCGCCATCCTGCAGACGCAGGGCTCGGTGCTGACCAACAAGTACGCGGAGGGCTACCCGGGCCGCCGCTACTACGGCGGCTGCGAGTTCGTGGACGTGGCGGAGAACCTCGCCATCGAGCGCGCCAAGTCCCTCTTCGGTGCCGAGCACGCCAACGTGCAGCCCCACGCCGGCGCGCAGGCCAACGTGGCCGTGATGACCGCCCTGATGGGCCACGGGGACACCATGATGGGCATGTCCCTGGCCCACGGCGGCCACCTCACCCACGGCATGAAGATCAACTTCTCCGGCAAGAACTACAACATCGCCGCCTACGAGGTGGACCCGGAGACCTACACCGTGGACATGGACAAGGTCCGCGAGCAGGCCCTCGCCTCGCAGCCGAAGGTGATCGTGGCCGGATGGTCCGCCTACCCGCGGCAGCTGGACTTCGCCGCGTTCCGCGAGATCGCGGACGAGGTCGGCGCGAAGCTCTGGGTGGACATGGCCCACTTCGCCGGCCTCGTGGCCGCCGGCCTGCACCCGAACCCGGTCCCGCACGCGGACGTGGTCTCCTCCACCGTGCACAAGACCCTGGCGGGCCCGCGCTCCGGCTTCATCCTCTGCAAGGAGGACCTGAAGAAGAAGATCAACTCCGCCGTGTTCCCAGGCCAGCAGGGCGGACCGCTCATGCACGCGATCGCCGGCAAGGCCGTGGCCTTCAAGATCGCCGCCTCCGAGGACTTCAAGGCCAAGCAGGAGCGCACCCTGCAGGCGCCCAGATCCTCGCCGAGCGCCTCTCCGCCAAGGACATGCAGGACCAGGGCGTCTCCGTCCTCACCGGCGGCACCGACGTGCACCTGGTCCTGGTGGACCTGCGCGACTCGGAGTTGGACGGCCAGCAGGGCGAGGACATCCTGCACGAGGTCGGCATCACCGTGAACCGCAACTCCGTGCCGTGGGACCCGCGCCCGCCGATGACCACCTCCGGCCTGCGTATCGGCACCCCGGCGCTGGCCTCCCGCGGCTTCGGCGAGGCCGAGTTCCGCGAGGTCTCCGACGTCATCGCCGAGGCGCTCAAGCCCGGTGCGGACCTGGAGGCCCTGCGCGGCCGTGTGGCCAAGCTCGCCGAGGACTTCCCGCTGTACGACGGCCTCGAGGACTGGTGACCGCCGGGATGACAGCACAGAAGCTGGACGGCAAGGCCACCGCGGCGGCCATCAAGGACGAGCTGCGCGGCCGGGTGGAGGCGCTCGCCGAGCGCGGATTCACACCCGGCCTGGGCACCGTGCTGGTGGGCGAGGACGCCGGCTCGCAGAAGTACGTGGCGGGCAAGCACCGCGACTGCGCCGAGGTCGGCATCCACTCCATCCAGAAGGAGCTGCCGGCGGACGCCACCGAGGAGCAGATCCTGGACGTGGTGCGCGAGCTGAACGAGGACCCGGACTGCACCGGGTACATCGTCCAGCTGCCGCTGCCCGAGCACGTGGACACCCAGAGGGTGCTCGAGGCCATCGACCCCGCCAAGGACGCGGACGGCCTGCACCCGATGAACCTGGGCCGCCTGGTCGCCTCCGTGGGCGGCGAGCTGGACTCCCCGCTGCCGTGCACCCCGGCCGGCTGCGTGGAGCTGCTGAAGCGCCACGGCGTGGAGCTGGCCGGCAAGCACGTGCTGGTGATCGGCCGCGGCGTGACCATCGGCCGCCCCGCCGGCCTGGTGCTCACCCGCCGCGAGGTCAACGCCACCGTCACCCTGGCGCACACCGGCACCACGGACCTGGAGGCGCTGCTGGCCGAGGCCGACGTGATCATCGCCGCCGCCGGCTCCGCCCACATGGTGAAGCCGGAGCAGGTCAAGGACGGCGTGATCGTCCTGGACGTGGGCGTCTCCCGCACCACCGATGCCGAGGGCCGCTCGCGGATCGCCGGCGACGTGGACCCGGCCGTGGCCGAGAAGGCTTCCTGGATGGCGCCGAACCCCGGCGGCGTGGGTCCGATGACCCGCGTCATGCTGCTCGCCAACGTGGTGGAGGCCGCCGAGCGCGCCGCCGCCTCGGGCGACTGGGCGGGGGAGTCCCGCCGAGCCTGAGACCGGTGTCGGGCGGGGTGCTGGCGGCGCCTCACCCGGCCCGTTTCACGACGACGCCCGTCGCCTTCCCCACGGAAGGCGGCGGGCCGTTCGTCTCGGGTGGGGAGGTCCCCTGTCTCAGCGTCTCAGCGGACGGTGAGGTGCCGGACCCGTCGGGCGCGCTGCGGCGCGGTGCTCCACATGGTGTAGGCGATGGCCACGAGCAGCACCATGATCGGGGCGCCGAACAGGGCGGTCATCATGATGAAGAACGGTCCGCCGAGCGAGGTGCCCGGCTCCAGGACGTTCAGGGGGATCTCGCCGGCCACCCCGTAGACCACGATCGCCAGCACGGGCAGCAGGAACAGCTGTCCCTCCACCGGGCGTGGCCGCAGCTGGCGCACCGTGAACAGGGCGACCGTCACGGCCGCGGGGGCGATCACCCAGACCGGGCTCTGGAAGAACATCATCGCGTCCAGAAAGTGGTACAGGCTCGTGAGCACTCCCTCGTCGCCGGCGCCGCCCATGGCCATCTCGATGAGCGCCGGCGGCAGCAGCTGCAGCACCCACAGCAGGGCGGCCGCGAGGAACGCCCCGGTGGCCTCCATCCCCACCGGACGGGGCCGGTGGTCCTCGGCCCGGCACCGGTCCTCTGTCCCGCTCCGATCCTGCCCCTGGGCCTGGGCCTGGGCGTGAGAGGAACGGAAGCCCGTGGATCCGGCGTGCGGGACGGGGGTCCCGGGGGCTGTCGTGCGGGGTCTCGCATGCGGGGCGGGCGTGCGGGGGTTGTGTGCGGGGCGGGGCGCTGCGGGGGCTGTG
>NZ_JBNFOB010000150.1:0-5980 GCF_057364565.1 Micrococcus sp. LASM2_SD2
CCGCGTCCGCGCCGCGCACCCGCCGGCCCACGCGGACGGGGTCGGACCACGGCCACGGGGGAGCGCGGGGCCCCGGGAGGCGGCGGAGGAGACGGGGGTCACGGCGAGGCCTCCGATCAGGGTGGTGGACGGCGGGACGCCGCAGATCGACGGGGATCCACGACTCCGCATGGCGAGACGGACCCATCCTCCCAGGTGACGGGCGGTAGGGTAGCCCTCATGAGTGACACCCGAGCCCGCCACGCATCCGTCGATCCCGTGTTCGGCACCGTCGTGCCCGCCATGGTCACGCCGATGCGACCGGACGGCTCCGTGGACCTGGACGCCGCCCAGGCGCTCGCCGAGCACCTGGTGGACCACGGGGCCGACGGCCTGGTGGTCACCGGCACCACCGGAGAGACCTCGACCCTCACGGACGAGGAGAACGTCGCGATGTTCCGCGCCGTGGTGGAGGCCGTGGGCGGCCGCGCCAAGGTGGTCGCCGGCACCGGCACCAATGACACGAACCACTCGCTGCACCTGAGCACCTTGGCCGCCGAGACCGGCGTGGACGGGCTGCTCCTGGTGACCCCGTACTACAACAAGCCCCCGCAGGCCGGCATCGCGGCGCACTTCCGTGCGATCGCGGACAAGGTGGACCTGCCGATCATGCTCTACGACATCCCGGGCCGCTCCGTGATGCCGATCCAGGCCGAGACCCTCGTCTCCCTGGCCGAGCACCCCAACATCGTGGCCCTCAAGGACGCCAAGGGGGACCTGCAGTCCACCACCACCGTCCTCGCCGAGACCGACCTCGCGGTCTACTCCGGCGACGACGGCGCCACCCTGCCGCTGATGGCCCTCGGTGCCGTCGGCGTGGTCTCCGTGGCCGCCCACGTGGCCCCCGCGAAGTATCGCGAGCTCGTGGACGCCGCCAACGCCGGCGACCTCGCCGCGGCCCGCAGGGCCCACTTCGAGCTGGACCCGGTCCAGCGGGGCATCATGTCCCACATCCAGGGCGCGGTGGCCGCCAAGGCCGTGCTCGCCGCCCAGTCAGTCATCCCGGCCGCCACCGTGCGGCTCCCGCTCGTCGAGGCCACCCCCGACGAGCTCTCGATCATCCGTGCCGACCTCGCGGAGGCCGGCATCACCTTCTAGAAGGGAAACCCACCCCATGCCCTCAGGCGCACGCCTGCAGACCCCGCCCAAGCTCAAGAAGGGCGCACTCCGGATCGTGCAGCTCGGAGGTCTCGAAGAGGTCGGCCGCAACATGGTCACCTTCGAGATCGACGGCAAGATCCTCATCGTCGACTGCGGCGTCCTCTTCCCCGAGGACACCCAGCCCGGGGTCGACCTCATCCTCCCGGACTTCTCCTACCTGAAGGACCGGCTGGACGACATCGTGGGCATCGTGCTCACGCACGGCCATGAGGACCACATCGGCGCCGTGCCGTACCTGCTCCGGCTCAAGTCGGACATCCCGCTGATCGGCTCGCAGCTGACCCTCGCCCTGATCGAGGCCAAACTCGAGGAGCACCGCATCAAGCCGCTCACCCTCGCCGTGAAGGAGGGGGACACCGAGCGCTTCGGCCCCTTCGAGTGCGAGTTCGTGGCGGTCAACCACTCCATCCCGGACGCGCTCGCCGTGTGCATCCGCACCGCCGCGGGCACCATCCTGCACACCGGCGACTTCAAGATGGACCAGCTGCCGCTCGACGGCCGTATCACGGACCTGCGCGCCTTCGCCCGCCTGGGCGAGGAGGGCGTGGACCTGTTCATGACGGACTCCACCAACGCGGAGGTCCCCGGCTTCACCATGACCGAGAAGGAGATCGGCCCCACCATCGAGCGCTACTTCGCCGAGGCGAAGCAGCGGATCGTGGTGGCCTCCTTCTCCTCGCACGTGCACCGTGTACAGCAAGTCCTGGACGCCGCCGCCAAGCACGGCCGCAAGGTCGCGTTCGTGGGCCGCTCGATGATCCGCAACATGGGCATCGCCTCCAAGCTCGGCTACCTGGACGTCCCGGACGGCCTGCTGGTCGACGCCCGCAAGGTGGACAAGTACCGGGACGACGAGGTCGTCCTGATGTGCACCGGCTCCCAGGGCGAGCCGATGGCCGCGCTGTCCCGCATGGCCAACGGCGACCACCAGGTCCAGCTGGCGGAGGGGGACCTCGTGGTCCTCGCCTCCTCGCTGATCCCGGGCAACGAGAACTCCGTGTTCCGCATCATCAACGCGCTCATGAAGCTGGGCGTGCAGGTGGTCCACAAGGGCATGGCCAAGGTGCACGTCTCCGGCCACGCCTCCGAGGGCGAGCTGCTCTACTGCTACAACATCGTCCAGCCGGAGCACGTGATGCCGGTGCACGGCGAGACCCGCCACCTCATCGCCAACGGCCGCATCGCGGAGAAGACCGGCGTGCCGGAGGACCGCGTGATCCTCGCCGCCAACGGCACCGTGGTGGACATGGTGGACGGGAAGGTCCGCGCCGTCGGCGAGGTCGACTGCGGCTACGTGTACGTGGACGGCTCCTCGATCGGCGAGATCTCCGAGGCGGACCTGAAGGACCGCATGGTGCTCGGCGAGGAGGGCTTCGTCTCCGTCATCACCGTGGTGAACCGCCAGTCCGGCAAGATCATCTCCGGCCCGGACATCCACGTCCGCGGTGTGGCCGAGGATGCCAAGGTGTTCGAGGGCGTCAAGCCGAAGATCGCCCGCGCCCTGGAGGAGGCCGTGCAGTCCGAGAAGACGCACACCACCCACCAGCTGCAGCAGGTCGTCCGCCGCACCATCGGCACCTGGATCAACCGCAAGCTGCGCCGCCGCCCGATGATCGTCCCGGTGGTCATCGAGGCCTGACCCTCGGCCACAGACCGGCCTCAGTGGCCGCCGAGCCCGTCACACCCGTTCGAAGCCCCGCGGTGTCCTTCTGGGACGCCGCGGGGCTTCGCGGTACCGTAGGAGTCCTATGGCGACTCGTACTTCCCCCGCGCGCTCGTCGTCCTCCTCCACACGTTCCCGCTCCGGCTCCGGCCGATCCGGGGGCTCCACGCGAGGCAAGGGCACGACCTCCAAGACCACCGTCGACCTGGACCGGCCCCCGCTGCCTGTCCGGGTCCTCCACGCGATCTGGATGGCCCTGGCCACCCCGGTCGGCTCCGTCGTCCGCAAGCTCGGCCCGGATGTGCGCATCCCGCGCGAGGACCGCCGGGACGGCACCGGCCTCCTGCTCGTCCTCCTGGCGGCGCTCATCGCCGCCGTCGAGTGGTGGGGCCTGCGGGACATCACGGAGTTCGGACGCATCGTCAACGCGGTGGTGGCCGGCACCGTCGGCTGGTTCGCCTTCCTCGTCCCGTTCATCCTGGTGATCATCGCGGTGCGGTGCTTCCGCACGCCCACCGAGCACCGGACCAACGGGCGCATCATCATCGGGCTGCTGGTCGCCACGGTCGCCGGCTCCGGCATCGCCCACCTGGCCGGGGGACTGCCCTCGGCCGCCGAGTCCTTCGAGGACATGCTCGGCGCCGGCGGCATGGTCGGCTACCTCGCCACCAGCCCCCTGGCGTCCCTGCTCACCGCCGTGCCGGTGTGGGCCCTCATGATCGGCCTGGCGTTCTTCTCCATCCTCATCGTCACCGCCACCCCGCTCGGGTCGATCGGCGAGCGTCTGCGCGCCGGCTACGCCTGGCTCACCGGGCAGGACCCGCAGGCCGCCGCCGAGGCCTCCCGCGAGCGCCGTGCCGCCCGCCAGGCCCGCCGCGCCGGGCGGTACGACGACGAGTCCGTCACGGACGGGTCCGATGCGGACCCGGAGGCTCGCACCCACCCGGACCACGACCAGTCCTACCTGGACAGCACCTCCCACCCGGCGCCGGAGGCCGCGCCCGCGAAGCGCCCCGGCCTGTTCGCCCGCCTCTTCGGTCGCGACCGCCGCGCCGAGCAGGAGCGGGCCCCCGAGTACACCGAGACCCGGGCCTACGACTCGCCGCTCGTGGACGATCCGGACGAGGAGACCGCGGCCGTGCCCGCGGACGAGCAGCCCACCCAGGCGCTCACCCGCCCGGTGGACGACCACGGCCGCCGCGGAGGCCGGCAGACCGGCTCCCACGTGTTCGACGCCGCCGCGGACTTCCCCGAGGCCGGCCAGGACGAGGGGACGGCCCGGATACCGAGGAGCTGCCGGCCGTCCCGGCGGGCGTGAAGCGCCCGACCGCCGCGGACCGCGCCCTCGAGCAGGTGCGCGAGCACGCCCGCTCCCAGCAGGGCTCCCACCCTGCGGGGGAGAAGGCCTCCTCCCGCCCGGCCCCGAAGCACGCCGGCGCGGACTGGACCGATGAGCCCGGTGACGCCGCGGACGAGGGCGAGACACCGTCGTCGTACGCGGACGCCGCCCCGGCGCCGGCCGTGCAATCCGTCTCCACCCCCGAGCCGGTGCCCTCTGTTCCGGCGGCTCCGGCCAAGACCGAGCAGCTGGAGCTCGGCGGGGACGTGTCCTACACCCTCCCCGAGTCCTCCCTGCTGCCGGCCGGCCCGGCACCGAAGGAGCGCTCCGAGGCCAACGACCGGGTGGTGGCCGCCCTGACCACCTGCTTCCAGGAGTTCAAGGTGGACGCCCAGGTCACCGGCTTCTCCCGCGGCCCGACCGTGACCCGCTACGAGGTCAACGTCGCCCCGGGCACCAAGGTGGAGAAGGTCACCGCCCTGGAGAAGAACATCGCCTATGCGGTGGCCTCCTCGGACGTACGCATCCTCAGCCCCATCCCTGGCAAGTCCGCGATCGGCATCGAGATCCCGAACACGGACAAGGAGGTCGTCGTGCTCGGCGACGTCCTGCGCTCCCAGGCCGCCCAGCGCAACGAGCACCCGATGATCATGGGCGTCGGCAAGGACGTGGAGGGCGGCTACGTGGTGGCCAACCTCGCGAAGATGCCGCACATGCTCGTGGCCGGCGCCACCGGCGCGGGCAAGTCCTCGTTCGTGAACTCGATGATCACCTCGATCCTCATGCGCTCCACCCCGGACGAGGTCCGGATGGTCATGGTGGACCCCAAGCGTGTGGAGCTCACGGCCTACGAGGGCGTCCCGCACCTGGTGACCCCCATCATCACCAACCCCAAGAAGGCCGCCGAGGCCCTGCAGTGGGTGGTGAAGGAGATGGACACCCGCTACGACGACCTCGCCGCCTTCGGGTTCAAGCACATCGACGACTTCAACAAGGCCGTCCGGGCCGGGAAGGTCCAGCTGCCGCCGGACTCCAAGCGCCAGCTGCGCCCCTACCCGTACCTGCTGGTGATCGTGGACGAGCTCGCGGACCTGATGATGGTCGCCCCGCGTGACGTGGAGGACGCGATCGTCCGCATCACCCAGCTCGCGCGTGCCGCCGGCATCCACCTGGTGCTCGCCACGCAGCGCCCGTCCGTGGACGTGGTCACCGGCCTGATCAAGGCCAACGTGCCCTCCCGCATGGCGTTCGCGACCTCCTCGGTCACCGACTCCCGCGTGGTCCTGGACCAGCCCGGCGCGGAGAAGCTCCTCGGCCAGGGCGACGCCCTGTTCCTGCCGATGGGCAAGTCCAAGCCGATGCGCGTCCAGGGCGCCTGGGTCAACGAGTCCGAGATCCACGCCGTGGTGGAGCACGTGAAGTCCCAGATGCAGGTCCAGTACCGCGAGGACGTGGTGCCGGAGAAGACCGAGAAGGTCATCGACGAGGACATCGGGGACGATCTGGACCTGCTGCTGCAGGCCGTGGAGCTGGTGGTCACCACCCAGTTCGGCTCCACCTCGATGCTGCAGCGCAAGCTCCGTGTGGGCTTCGCCAAGGCGGCCGGCTCATGGACCTCATGGAGTCCCGCGGCGTGGTGGGCCCGTCCGAGGGCTCGAAGGCCCGCGACGTGCTCGTCAAGCCCGACGACCTGGCCGGCGTGCTCGCCACCATCAGCGGCGACGCCCCGGCCGGAGCCGGCCGGTGCGTCTGCTCCGGCTGCCGGGCCCACGGACGCG
>NZ_JBNFOB010000151.1:0-5797 GCF_057364565.1 Micrococcus sp. LASM2_SD2
CGGTGAGCGCGCCGACCGCCGCGGCCGTGCCGGCCGCACTCGTGACCGCCGGGGGTCCGCCCCGGGTGCCCGCCGGCCGGGCCGCTGAAGGACTACTCCGAGCACTACGGGGCGATCATCGGCTGGACCGCGGGCGTCATCGTCCTGCTGTTCGCCTTGATCCTCTGGGGCTGGACCGCGCGCAGGCGCCGTCAGTCCGGGATCCCCGCACCGGAGGCCGTGCCCGCCGCGCTCTACGACTCCGAGCCGGCCGCCGCTTCCGAGGGCATGTACGTCGGCACGGTGCTGGGCGAGGACCGCCTCGAGCGGCTGGCCGCCCACGACCTGGGCGTGCGCTCCGGCGCCCGACTCGAGGTGCACACCGCCGGCGACCACGCCGGCGTGGCCGTGCTCCGCCCGCGCGTGGACAACGTGTTCGTGCCCGCCGCCGCCCTCCGCGGGTGCGGCACCACCGGCGGCATGGTCGGCAAGTTCGTCGAGCCCGACGGACTGGTCGCCTTCACCTGGGACCTCGGCGGCACCGAGGTCACCTCCGCCTTCCGCCCCCGCGACCCGCAGGACCGCCGTGCCCTGCTGGACGCCCTGCAGACCATCGTCGACCGCACCGCCACCGCCGGTGCCGCACAGGAGGACGCCCGATGAGCCCCACCACCGATCCCGCGCTGCTCGTGCTCGAGGACGGCAGCGTCCACCGCGGCCGCGCCTACGGCGCCCGCGGCGCCACCCTCGGCGAGGCCGTGTTCACCACCGGCATGACCGGCTACCAGGAGACCCTTACCGACCCGTCCTACGCCGGTCAGATCGTGGTGCAGACCGCGCCGCACATCGGCAACACCGGCGTCAACGACGAGGACCGCGAGTCCCGGGCGATCTGGGTCGCCGGCTATGTGGTTCGCGACGCCGCCCGCCGCCCATCCAACTGGCGCTCCGAGCGCTCCCTCGACGAGGAGCTCGAGGCCGAGGGCATCGTGGGCATCCAGGACGTGGACACCCGGGCGATCACCCGTACCCTGCGCACCGAGGGCTCCATGAAGGCCGGCGTGTTCTCCGGTGCGGAGGCCGAGCGCCCCGTGGCCGAGCTGCTCGAGCAGGTCCGTTCCCAGCCGGCCATGAAGGGCCAGTCCCTGGCCGAGTCCGTCTCCGCCTCCGAGGCCCACGTGGTCTCCCCGGCCGAGCACGGCTGGGCCGGAGAGCCGCTCGCCCGCATCGCCGCCCTCGACCTGGGCATCAAGGCCGCCACCCCGCGCCACCTCGCCGCGCGCGGCGTGGAGGTCCACGTGTTGCCGGCCACGGCCGACTTCGCCGCGATCCGGGCGGTGGACCCGGACGGGGTCTTCCTGTCGAACGGTCCAGGAGACCCGGCCACGGCGGACCGGCAGGTGGAGGTGCTGCGCGAGGTCCTGGACGCCGGGCTGCCGTTCTTCGGCATCTGCTTCGGCAACCAGATCTTCGGACGTGCCCTCGGCTTCGGCACCTACAAGCTGCCGTTCGGCCACCGCGGCCCGAACCAGCCGGTCATGGACAAGGAGACCGGCCGCGTGGAGATCACCTCGCAGAACCACGGGTTCGCCGTGGACGCCCCGCGAGGCGAGGTCGTCGAGGCCCCCGAGTCCCGGTTCGGTCGGGTCGAGGTCTCGCACTGGTCGCTCAACGACGACGTCGTGGAGGGCCTGCGCCTGCTGGACCGACCGGCCTTCTCCGTGCAGTTCCATCCCGAGGCCGCCGCGGGTCCGCATGACTCGCTCGGCCTGTTCGACCGCTTCGTCGCCCTGCTCACCGAGCACCGTGACTCCCGTTCCGCCCGCACCGTCGAAGGAGCCTGACCCATGCCCAAGCGCACCGACCTGAACTCCGTCCTGGTCATCGGCTCCGGCCCGATCGTCATCGGCCAGGCCGCGGAGTTCGACTACTCCGGCACCCAGGCCATCCGCGTGCTGAAGGAGGAGGGTGTCCGCGTCGTCCTCGTGAACTCCAACCCGGCGACGATCATGACGGACCCGGAGCTGGCCGACGCCACCTACGTCGAGCCGATCACCCCCGAGGTGGTCGCCAAGATCATCGAGAAGGAGCGCCCGGACGCGGTCCTGCCCACCCTCGGCGGCCAGACCGCGCTGAACACGGCCATCGCGCTGGACAAGGACGGCGTGCTGGAGAAGTTCGGCGTCGAGCTGATCGGCGCCAACATCGCTGCGATCGAGCTCGGTGAGAACCGCGAGAAGTTCAAGGGCGTGGTGGAGCGCTCCGGCGGCGAGTCCGCCCGCTCCGCGATCGTGCACACCATGGACGAGGCCCTCGCGGCCGTGGGGGAGCTTGGCTACCCCGTGGTGGTCCGCCCCTCGTTCACCATGGGCGGCCTCGGCTCCGGCATGGCCTATGACGAGTCCGACCTGCACCGCATCTGCGGTGCCGGCCTGCAGTACTCGCCGACCTCCGAGGTGCTCCTGGAGGAGTCCATCCTCGGCTGGAAGGAGTACGAGCTGGAGATGATGCGGGACCGCAACGACAACGTCGTGGTGGTCTGCTCGATCGAGAACGTGGACCCCGTGGGCGTGCACACCGGCGACTCCATCACGGTCGCCCCGGCCATGACGCTGACGGACCGCGAGTACCAGAAGCTGCGCGACATCGCGATCAACGTGATCCGCGAGGTCGGCGTGGACACCGGCGGCTGCAACATCCAGTTCGCGGTCAACCCGGAGGACGGGCGCGTGGTGGTCATCGAGATGAACCCGCGCGTCTCCCGCTCCTCGGCCCTGGCCTCGAAGGCCACCGGCTTCGCGATCGCCAAGATCGCCACGAAGCTGGCCCTGGGCTACACCATGGACGAGATCCCGAACGACATCACCCGCAAGACCCCCGCCTCGTTCGAGCCGGTGCTGGACTACGTGGTGGTGAAGGTCCCGCGTTTCGCGTTCGAGAAGTTCCCGGCCGCGGACCCGACGCTGACCACCACCATGAAGTCGGTGGGCGAGGCCATGGCGATCGGCCGCAACTTCACCGAGGCCCTGCAGAAGGCGCTGCGCTCCCTGGAGCAGAAGGGCACCGAGCTGTCCTTCGAGAAGGAAGCGGATCCCCATGCCCTTCTGGCCGAGGCCCGCACCGCCACCACGCAGCGCCTGGCCCAGACCCAGCAGGCGCTCTACGCCGGCGCCACCCTGGAGCAGGCGTTCGAGGCCACAGCGATCGACCCCTGGTTCCTGGACCAGTTCATGCTGATCAACGAGGTCGCGGACGAGGTCCGCGAGGCGGACCAGCTGACCGCGGAGCTGCTGCACCGGGCCAAGCGCCACGGCTTCTCTGATGCCCAGATCGGGCAGCTGCGCCACATGGACCCGGCCGTGGTCCGCGGCGTCCGCCACGCGCTCGGCGTGCGCCCGGTCTACAAGACCGTGGACACCTGTGCCGCCGAGTTCGAGGCCTTCACCCCCTACCGCTACTCCAGCTATGACCTGGAGACCGAGGTGCAGCCGCACGAGGCGAAGTCCGTGATCATCCTCGGCTCCGGCCCGAACCGCATCGGCCAGGGCATCGAGTTCGACTACTCCTGTGTGCACGCCACCATGGCCCTGCGCGAGGTCGGGTACGAGACCGTCATGGTCAACTGCAACCCGGAGACGGTGTCCACGGACTACGACATCTCGGACCGGCTCTATTTCGAGCCGCTCACCCTCGAGGACGTCCTGGAGGTCATCGCGGCGGAGGAGGCCTCCGGCGGCGTCCTCGGCGTCTACGTGCAGCTGGGCGGCCAGACGCCGCTGAAGCTCGCGCAGCAGCTGGCGGATGCCGGCGTGCCCATCCTCGGCACCTCGCCGGAGGCGATCGACCTGGCCGAGCACCGGGGCGAGTTCGCCCGGGTGCTGGACAACGCCGGCCTGATCGCCCCGAAGAACGGCACGGCCGTCTCCTTCGAGGACGCCAAGCGCGTGGCCGACGCCATCGGCTACCCGGTCCTGGTGCGACCCTCCTACGTGCTGGGCGGCCGCGGCATGGAGATCGTCTACACGGAGGAGGCGTTGGCCTCCTACGTGGAGCACGCCACCGAGATCACCCCGGACCAGCCGATGCTGGTGGACCGCTTCCTCGAGGACGCGATCGAGATCGACGTGGACGCCCTGTACGACGGCTCGGAGCTGTACCTCGGAGGCATCATGGAGCACATCGAGGAGGCCGGCATCCACTCCGGCGACTCGGCCTGCGTGCTCCCGCCGGTGACCCTCGGCCCGGACGTGCTGGAACGTGTGCGCACCGCCACCGAGCAGATCGCCGCCGGCGTGGGTGTGCGTGGCCTGATCAACATCCAGTTCGCCCTCGCCTCGGACGTCCTCTACGTGATCGAGGCCAACCCGCGCGCCTCCCGCACGGTCCCGTTCGTGTCCAAGGCGACCGGTGTCCAGCTGGCCAAGGCCGCCGCCCTGATCGGCGTGGGACGCTCCATCGCGGACCTGCGCTCCACCGGTGTCCTGCCGTCCCGCTACGACGGCGCGAGCCTTCCCATGGACGCGTCGGTGGCCGTCAAGGAGGCCGTGCTCCCGTTCACCCGCTTCCGCACCGCTCAGGGGCGCGTGGTGGACTCGCTGCTGGGCCCCGAGATGCGCTCCACCGGCGAGGTCATGGGCATCGACCGCCACTTCGACACGGCCTTCGCCAAGTCGCAGGCCGGTGCCGGGGGACCGCTGCCGACCTCCGGACGCGTGTTCATCTCCGTGGCGAACCGGGACAAGCGCTCTATGGTGGGCCTGGTCAAGCGCCTGGTGGACCTGGGCTTCGGCATCGTGTCCACCGGCGGCACCGCGGACGTGCTGCGCCGCAACGGCATCCCCGCCGAGGTGGTGCAGAAGATCGCCGCCGCGGACGCCCCGGACGGCGAGGGAACGGTCCTGGAGCAGCTTCACGCCGGCCCGGTGGACCTGATCCTCAACACCCCGTCCGGCGGAGACGCCCGCACGGACGGCTACGAGATCCGCGCCGCGGCCACCTCGCTGGGCGTGCCGGTGATCACCACCCTGGCCGAGTTCGCGGCCTGCCTGCAGGCCATCGAGGCGCAGCGGCAGTTCGCCTGGTCCGTGATCTCCCTGCAGGAGCACGAGGCGCGGCTGCAGACCGCCCTGGACGACCAGGCGTCCGAGCGCACGGCGGCGGGGTCGCGGGCATGACCGGCACCGGCGCCACCGTCTCCGGCACCGCCGGGCGCGTCTCCTTCGGGGCGCGCCTGGCGGCGGCCATGCAGGACGTGGGCCCGCTCTGCCTGGGCGTGGACCCGCATCCGGGGCTGCTGAAGGCCTGGGGGCTGGACGACACCGCCGCCGGCCTCGAGGTCTTCTCCCTGACCGCGCTGGAGGCGGCGGTGAACGGTGGGACGCCGCTGGTCGCGGCGCTGAAGCCACAGGTCGCGCTCTACGAACGGCACGGCTCCCAGGGCATGGCGGCCCTGGAACGGCTGCTGGAGGAAGCCCGTGACGCCGGCATCCTCACGATCGCGGACGCCAAGCGGGGGGACATCGGCTCGACCATGGCCGGCTACGCGGCGGCCTGGCTGTCCGACGGCTCCCCGCTGGCCACCGACGCCGTGACGCTCAGCCCCTACCTCGGCTTCGAGTCGCTCCGTCCGGCGCTGGACCTGGCGGCGGAGACCGGCCGCGGGGTGTTCGTGCTCGCGCTCACCTCCAACCCGGAGGGCGCCTCCGTCCAGCATGCGGGGCACGACGACGGCGCCCTCGCCTCCTCGGCGTCGCCCGCCACGTCCCGTCCCTCGCCGGCCGATCCCGCCGCGAACTCGGTGGTCGGCGGGGGGTTCGGC
>NZ_JBNFOB010000152.1:0-5770 GCF_057364565.1 Micrococcus sp. LASM2_SD2
GAAACGGGTCTCGGGCGGACTCCCCACGAGTCCGCGGTGGACAGCACGCGCGGGGCGAGGCGGCGCTGCTCGGCCCGCTCCACCTGCAGGATGCTGCAACCCAGCCGGCGTCCACCAGCCGCTGGAGGGCGGCGGTGCGTCCCAGCCCGGCGAACAGCACGCCGGCACCCTCCCGGCGGGCCCGCTCGAGCGCCACCTCCCGCACGTGCTGATAGGGCGCACGCGGCTCGGCGAGGGCGTCGTCCCCCTCGTCCCAGACCGCGATCAGCCCCAGGTCCTCGACGGGTGCCCAGATCGCCGAGCGGGTCCCCACAGCGATCCGCGACCGGCCGGTCAGCAGCCGCAGATGCGCCCGGTACCGCGGGGTGTTGCCGTCCTCGGCGGTGAGCCTGGCGTAGGCGTGCTCGCCGACGGCGGCGTCCAAAGCCGCGCACAGGCGCGTGAGGTCTCGCTGGTCCGGCACCACGAGCACCACCGACCGGCCGGTGGCCGCCACGGTCTTGGCCAGGTCGGCGAACACGGCGGCCTCGTCCCACTCCCCCACCCGGGAGGGCATCACCGCGGCCGCGCGCGGGGCGTCACCGGCACAGACGGCCGCCACGAAGGCGTGCCCGCCCTCCAGCCGGGACAGCACCGGATTCCCGACGACGCCGCCCAGGTCCGCCTGATCGGCGTCCACCTGCACATCCTGGGGCTCACGGGGTTCATGGGACTTTTGGCCGTCCGACGCCGGTTCCCCCTGCGTGAGGTCCAGGGGCGCGTCGAGCTCCGGTTCGGCCAGGATCTCCCTCTCCACCTGCGCCACACGCGGGGGCACGGCGACCCGCAGCACGTCCGAGAGCATCCCGGCCTGGCGCACGGCCACGGCCCGGGCCAGTTCGAGCACGGCCGGGCTCAGCGGAGGGATCCGCGTGACCACGGTGCGCAGCGGCACCAGCTGCGCGCCGGTGGCCGGCTCGGCCACCCGCTCGATCAGCCACCCGGTGAGGTCGCGGCCGCCGAAGCGCACGGTCACCCGGGAGCCGGGGACGCCCTGCTCGTCCAGGGAAGGCGGAACGAGGTAGTCGAACTCGCGGTCCAGGTGCGGGACCGCGGAGTCCAGCACCACCTTCGCCACCGGCAGCTCGGGCCAGCCCTCCGCCCACTCCGGGAGGGCGGAGCGCTCTTCAGGCTCGGGGAGGGCGAAGAGGGCCTCGCTGATGGCGGACCCCCGTCAGAGGCCGGCGGCGGCGCGCAGCCGGTCCACGCGGTCCAGGCGCTCCCACGTGAAGTCCGCGTCCTCATGGCCGAAGTGGCCGTTGGAGGCGGTC
The DNA here is from genome assembly GCF_057364565.1 of Micrococcus sp. LASM2_SD2. Lineage (NCBI taxonomy): Bacteria > Bacillati > Actinomycetota > Actinomycetes > Micrococcales > Micrococcaceae > Micrococcus > Micrococcus sp. LASM2_SD2. The sequence continues at coordinate 1,311 of NZ_JBNFOB010000152.1, forward strand.
TTCTTGTAGATCGGCCGCAGCAGGTTCAGCTCGTTGACGATCGCCAGGGGACGCAGGTCGAAGACCTCGTTCACGGCGTCGATGATCGCGGACTCGGGGACCTTGTTCGTGCCGAAGGTGTCCACGTAGAGACCCACGGGGCGGGCGGAGCCGATGGCGTAGGCCACCTGGAACTCGGCACGGTCCGCCAGGCCCGCGGCGACGACGTTCTTGGCCACCCAACGCATGGCGTAGGCGGCGGAGCGGTCCACCTTGGACGGGTCCTTGCCGGAGAAGGCGCCACCGCCGTGGCGGGCCATGCCTCCGTACGTGTCCACGATGATCTTGCGGCCGGTCAGCCCGGCGTCGCCCACCGGGCCGCCGATGACGAACTTGCCGCCCGGGTTGATGATGATCCGGGTCTTCGAGACGTCCAGTCCGGCGGCCTCGATGACCGGACGGATCACGTGCTCCTCCACGTCCCTCCGGAGGTCGGCTGGTCCACCACGTCATGGTGCTGGGTGGAGACCACGACGGTCTCGATGGTCTTGGCGCGGTGCTCGGCGTCGTAGCCGATGGTCACCTGCGTCTTGCCGTCCGGCAGCAGGTACGGCATCGGCGAGTCCACCATCCTGCGCACCTCGGTCAGGCGGGCGGAGAGCCGGTGGGCCAGGTAGATGGGCATCGGCATCAGGGTGGGGGTCTCGTTCGTGGCGTAGCCGAACATGATGCCCTGGTCCCCGGCGCCCTGGACGTCCACCGCGTCCGCCGAGCCGTACTCGCGGGTCTCGAGCGAGGTCATGACGCCGGTGTGGATGTCCGAGGACTGCTGTCCGATCGAGATGTTCACGCCGCACTGGGCGCCGTCGAAGCCGTTGGCGGAGGAGTCGTAGCCGATGTCCAGGATCGTCCTGCGGACGATCTGCGGGATCTCCACGTAGGCGCTGGTGTTGACCTCGCCGGCGACCTGGACCAGCCCGGTGGTGGTGAGGGTCTCCACGGCCACCTTCGCCGAGGGGTCCGCGGCCAGCAGGGCGTCCAGGATGGCGTCCGAGATCTGGTCGCAGATCTTGTCCGGGTGGCCGGCGGTCACGGACTCGGACGTGAACAGGCGAAGCTCGCCGCCGCTGACTCCGCGGTAGGGGGCGTGCGCGGACGAGGTGGAGGTGGAGTCGGTCATGCGGACGATTCTAGTATCCGCGCGGACACGCTAGAGCGCGCCGGTGATCTGCTCCACGACGAGGGCGGCGGAGTCCGTCTTGTCCCCGGCCCGGGACACCGGCTCGCGGCCGTCGGCGAAGAGGACGGTCACCTCGGTCTCGTCCCTGCCGAAGACCTTTCCGGCGGCGACGTCGTTGACCACGAGCATCTCGCAGCCCTTGCGCGCCAGCTTCGCCTGGGCGTACTCCAGCACCGAGGACTCCCCGTCCCCCGTCTCCGCCGCGAACCCGACGATGAGTCCGGGTATGTCCCGGCCGGCGGCCCGCTCCTGCACGGCGGTGGCCAGCACATCCGGGGTGCGCTCGAGCGTGATGGTCGGCGAGGAGCCGTCGTCGCCCTTCTTGATCTTGGTCTCGGCCACGTCGGTCGGCCGGAAGTCCGCGACCGCGGCGGCCATGATGAGCACGTCCGCCCCGGCGGCGTGCTCCAGCACCGCCTCCAGCAGCTCCTGCGTGGACTCGACGTGCACCACCTCGGCGCCTGACGGCGGCTCGGCGGTCATGGCGGCGGCGATCAGGGTGACCTGCGCGCCGGCGGCCAGGGCCTTCTCGGCCAGGGCCACGGCCTGCTTCCCCGAGGACCGGTTGCCTAGGTAGCGGACCGGGTCCAACGGCTCGCGGGTGCCGCCGCCGGTGATCACCACGCGGCGTCCGGCCAGCCCTCCCGACGACGGCCGTGCACCTCCGGTGCCCTCGGCACCGGGGATTCCGGGGCGGGGACGGGAGCCGTCGGTGACGGGAGAGACGGAGGCGGATGACGTCGTCGTGGTCCCCGCCGAGACGGCGCGGCCGCGGGGAGTGGGCCGGGGCGTCCGCGGCGAGATCCTGCGCCGCGGCCCAGATGGCCTCGGGCTCGGGGAGCCGGCCGGGCCCGGAGTCCTTCCCGGTGAGACGGCGACCGCCGGGTCCAGCACCGTGACGCCGTGGCGGCGCAGGGCGGCCACGTTCTCCCGGGTGGCCGGATGCAGCCACATCTCGGTGTGCATCGCCGGGGCCACCAGGACGGGGCAGGTGGCGGTCAGCAGCACGTTGCCCAGCAGGTCCGGGGCCATGCCGGCGGCGGTGCGGGCGATCAGGTCGGCCGTGGCGGGGGCGACGACGACCAGCTCGGCCTCTCGCCCCAGGCGCACGTGGCGGACCTGGTCGACGTCATCGAACGTGTCGGTGCTCACCGGACGGCCGGAGAGGGCCTCCCAGGTGGCACGGCCCACGAAGTCCTCGGCATGGGCGGTGGGCACCACGGTGACCTCGTGGCCCGCCTCCGTCATGAGGCGCAGCAGCGAGGCCGCCTTGTAGGCGGCAATCCCACCGCCGACGCCGAGGACGATGCGCATGGGATCAGGCGTCCTCGGAGCCCTCGGAGTCCGCCGTAGTCGCCTCCTCGGACACCGCGTCCTCGGCGGGCTCGGCGGTGCCGAACGGGTCCTCCTCGCCCGGGAGCGTGAAGTCGCCGAACTCCTCGCCGGAGAAGTCCTCCACATCCGGCTCGGCCGTGGCCTCGCGGGACACCAGCAGGTCGGCCTGAACCTCGCGCAGGGAGATGGACAGCGGCTTCTCGTTCAGCTCGGTGTCCACCAGCGGGCCGACGTACTCGAACAGACCCTCGTGCAGCTGCGAGTAGTAGGCGTTGATCTGACGGGCGCGCTTCGCGGCGAAGAGCACCAGGGCGTACTTGGAGTCCACCCGCTCCAGCAGGGAGTCGATGGGCGGGTTGACGATGCCGTCGTACTGATCGGTCACGGATGTTCTCCAGTCGTTGCGGGCGTGGATGCGCGCGGGGCGCATGCGGTCTTCGGGCGAGCCGGGGCCGCCCGGTGAGGGGCGTCGTCTCAGGCGCACGGGTCCAGTCCCATCAGGCGGACCAGCTCCTCGGCGGCGTGCTCGACGCGGTCGTTCACGACCACGGCGTCGAACTCGGGCTCGGCGGCGAGCTCCAGTCTAGCGGTTTCGAGGCGGCGGCGCTGTTCCTCCGCCGACTCCGTGCCGCGGCCGGTCAGGCGGCTGACCAGCTCGTCCCAGCTCGGCGGCGCCAGGAAGACGAACGTAGCCTCCGGCATCGACTCGCGCACCTGGCGCGCGCCCTGCAGGTCGATCTCCAGCAGCACGTGCCTGCCGGCGGCCACCGCCTCCTGGACGCGGTCGCGGCGGGTGCCGTAGCGGTTGACCCCGTGCACCACGGCCCATTCGAGCATCTGGTCCCCGGCCACCAGCTCGTCGAACTCCTCAGCGGTGACGAAGAAGTAGTGGACACCGTCCTCCTCCCCCGGACGGGCGTCGCGGGTGGTGGCCGAGACCGAGAGCCACACGTCCGGGTAGTGGTCCCGGATGTAGGCGGAGACGGTGCCCTTGCCCACGGCGGTGGGACCGGCGAGCACGGTCACGCCCGGACCCGTCAGCGGGTCCTTCCGGCTCGGGCGGGGTCCGGGGACCGCGGGGGGCTGCGGCAGGGACGAGGGGTCGGTCACCGTGGGGCTCCTTCGTGGCGGTGGCAGCGTCGACGGCCGCCGGTCCCCGACCCGCCGTGCGGGCGTTGCGGGGACGTGCGCGGCTCAGCGGCCGATGTACGCGATCAGCGCCTCGCGCTGGCGGCGTCCGACGCCCTTGAGGCGACGGACCGGGGAGATCCCGCAGACCTCCATGACGCGCTGGGCACGGACCTCGCCGACGCCCGGCAGGGACTGGATCAGGTCCACGGTGCGCAGCCGGCCCACGGCCGGGTCGGCATCGGCCTGCTCGAAGACCTCCTGGAGGGAGATCCTGCCGGCGGCGAAGTCGCTTTTCAGCTCCGCCCGCTGCTGACGGGCACGCAGGGCCTTCTCTCGCGCCTCGGCCCGCTCCTCGACGCTGAGTTCGCGCAGTGCCATGGTCAACCTCTCTTCCGTCACTCTGTGACTGTGTCAGGTCCATGCAGAACCTGAGCGTCACTGTGGGTCAGGTCGGGCATGAGTCCGGTGTCGAACCGAAAAATATCATCGGTCACATCGCCGGTCACGCACCCCCCAACGCGGAGATCATCCTTCCAGGTCAGCCAGGTTCCGACGGAGCGTCTCGGTGAGTCCCGCGAAGGACGGCCCCGCCTGCAGGATGCCCCGTGAGCTGGTGGCGAGCACTGCCGACCACGCGTCCGCGAATCCGGCCCGCATACCGGCCGCGGTCGGCGCCCTGGGCGCCGTAGCCGGGGGCCAGGAGCGCACCGCGGACGGCGGCCAGGTCGATCCCCAGCTCACGCGCGCGGTCCGCCACCGTGGCGCCGAGACCAGC
>NZ_JBNFOB010000153.1:0-5761 GCF_057364565.1 Micrococcus sp. LASM2_SD2
TGCTGGTTGTTGCCGGCGGCTGGGTTTGACAGTGGCCGGGTTGATGGTGGTAAGGTTTTTCCTTGTCTGCCTGATCGGTTGGTGAATGGCTTCGGAACACGAAGTTGACACGGACTGAACTGATCGGCTAGGATGGAGAAGTTGCTCCGGAGCGAAGCGCCGCGAATGTGCGGGCCGAGCTGAGTTGCGGAAGCGCCTGTTGTTTGAGAACTCAATAGTGTGCCAAGTTTGTTGATGCCAATTGTTTTAACACATATTGGTGGCCGTCGGCAGCGCACCCCCGTGTGTCTGTGACGATGGCTTGCCAGTGATTGAATTGATGGGTTGATGGTTATTTCCGGCTGTTGACCTGTTGTTCTGTAATTTTTTACGGAGAGTTTGATCCTGGCTCAGGATGAACGCTGGCGGCGTGCTTAACACATGCAAGTCGAACGATGAAGCTCCAGCTTGCTGGAGTGGATTAGTGGCGAACGGGTGAGTAACACGTGAGTAACCTGCCCTTGACTCTGGGATAAGCCTTGGAAACGAGGTCTAATACCGGATAGGAGCACTCATCGCATGGTGGGTGTTGGAAAGAATTTCGGTCATGGATGGACTCGCGGCCTATCAGCTTGTTGGTGAGGTAATGGCTCACCAAGGCGACGACGGGTAGCCGGCCTGAGAGGGTGACCGGCCACACTGGGACTGAGACACGGCCCAGACTCCTACGGGAGGCAGCAGTGGGGAATATTGCACAATGGGCGCAAGCCTGATGCAGCGACGCCGCGTGAGGGATGACGGCCTTCGGGTTGTAAACCTCTTTCAGTAGGGAAGAAGCGAAAGTGACGGTACCTGCAGAAGAAGCACCGGCTAACTACGTGCCAGCAGCCGCGGTAATACGTAGGGTGCGAGCGTTATCCGGAATTATTGGGCGTAAAGAGCTCGTAGGCGGTTTGTCGCGTCTGCCGTGAAAGTCCGGGGCTTAACTCCGGATCTGCGGTGGGTACGGGCAGACTAGAGTGCAGTAGGGGAGACTGGAATTCCTGGTGTAGCGGTGGAATGCGCAGATATCAGGAGGAACACCGATGGCGAAGGCAGGTCTCTGGGCTGTAACTGACGCTGAGGAGCGAAAGCATGGGGAGCGAACAGGATTAGATACCCTGGTAGTCCATGCCGTAAACGTTGGGCACTAGGTGTGGGGGCCATTCCACGGTTTCCGCGCCGCAGCTAACGCATTAAGTGCCCCGCCTGGGGAGTACGGCCGCAAGGCTAAAACTCAAAGGAATTGACGGGGGCCCGCACAAGCGGCGGAGCATGCGGATTAATTCGATGCAACGCGAAGAACCTTACCAAGGCTTGACATGTTCTCGTTCGCCGTAGAGATACGGTTTCCCCTTTGGGGCGGGTTCACAGGTGGTGCATGGTTGTCGTCAGCTCGTGTCGTGAGATGTTGGGTTAAGTCCCGCAACGAGCGCAACCCCTGTTCTATGTTGCCAGCACGTGATGGTGGGGACTCATGGGAGACTGCCGGGGTCAACTCGGAGGAAGGTGGGGACGACGTCAAATCATCATGCCCCTTATGTCTTGGGCTTCACGCATGCTACAATGGCCGGTACAATGGGTTGCGATACTGTGAGGTGGAGCTAATCCCAAAAAGCCGGTCTCAGTTCGGATTGGGGTCTGCAACTCGACCCCATGAAGTTGGAGTCGCTAGTAATCGCAGATCAGCAACGCTGCGGTGAATACGTTCCCGGGCCTTGTACACACCGCCCGTCAAGTCACGAAAGTCGGTAACACCCGAAGCCGGTGGCCTAACCCTTGTGGGGGGAGCCGTCGAAGGTGGGACTGGCGATTGGGACTAAGTCGTAACAAGGTAGCCGTACCGGAAGGTGCGGCTGGATCACCTCCTTTCTAAGGAGCATTTAGTGCCGATGGCGTCGCCGAGTGTGCGATGGTCGGTTGCTCATGGGTGGAACATCGATGAATGGTGCCAGTGGTGGTGCCGGCGTTGGGTGAGTACGCAGCCTGTTGGTTGTGGGAAAGCCGGGTGCTGGTGTCACGGGCTGGTGTTGGCACACTGTTGGGTTTTGGGACAGCAGGCACATCCTCTGTGTGGGGGTGTGGCGTTGTTTCCTGGATATGTCTTCGCATGGTGAAGCAGTCGGCTCATTTGGTCGGTTGTGGATGTGTGTGGGGGTTGTTGTTTGAGAACTGCATAGTGGACGCGAGCATCTTATTTTTTGTTGCTGCACTGTTTGAGGCTGGTCATCCCCCTGGGTGGCTGGTTGAGGTGTGGTGATGCCGAGAATGATGTCATCTTATGCTCATTTTTTGGACTTCTAGTGTTTGGAAGTTTCTAAGGGCGCATGGTGGATGCCTTGGCAACAGGAGCCGAAGAAGGACGTGGGAATCTGCGATAAGCCTGGTGGAGTCGATAACCGGACGTTGAGACCAGGATTTCCGAATGGGGAAACCCCGCACGACGTGTCGTGTGACCACCGGTTGAACACATAGGCCGGTTGGGGGGAACGTGGGGAAGTGAAACATCTCAGTACCCACAGGAAGAGAAAACAAAAGTGATTCCGTGAGTAGTGGCGAGCGAAAGCGGATGGGGCTAAACCGTATGTGTGTGATACCCGGCAGGGGTTGCATGTGCGGTGTTGTGGGCCTGCTCTGGGCGTGTCTGCCGGCGCGTCGCAGTGAGGTGCGGGCGTATAGACGAACGATCTTGGATGGTCGACCGTAGTGGGTGAGAGTCCCGTAGTCGTAATGCGTTCCGCCGCTGTTGAGTGGTTGCCCGAGTAGCACGGGGCCCGAGGAATCCCGTGTGAATCTGCCAGGACCACCTGGTAAGCCTGAATACTACCTGTTGACCGATAGTGAATCAGTACCGTGAGGGAATGGTGAAAAGTACCCCGGGAGGGGAGTGAAATAGTACCTGAAACCATGTGCTTACAAACCGTCGGAGCCTCGTGTGGGGTGACGGCGTGCCTTTTGAAGAATGAGCCTGCGAGTTAGTGATACGTGGCGAGGTTAACCCGTGTGGGGAAGCCGTAGCGAAAGCGAGTCTGAATAGGGCGATTGAGTCGCGTGTCCTAGACCCGAAGCGGAGTGATCTACCCATGGCCAGGTTGAAGCGCGTGTAAGAGCGCGTGGAGGACCGAACCCACTTCAGTTGAAAATGGAGGGGATGAGCTGTGGGTAGGGGTGAAAGGCCAATCAAACTCCGTGATAGCTGGTTCTCCCCGAAATGCATTTAGGTGCAGCGTCGCGTGTTTCTTCCCGGAGGTAGAGCTACTGGATGGACGATGGGCCCTACAAGGTTACTGACTTCAGCCAAACTCCGAATGCCGGGTAAGTGAGAGCGTGGCAGTGAGACTGTGGGGGATAAGCTTCATAGTCGAGAGGGAAACAGCCCAGACCACCGGTTAAGGCCCCTAAGCGTGTGCTAAGTGGGAAAGGATGTGGAGTTGCTGAGACAACCAGGAGGTTGGCTTAGAAGCAGCCACCCTTGAAAGAGTGCGTAATAGCTCACTGGTCAAGTGATTCCGCGCCGACAATGTAGCGGGGCTCAAGTACACCGCCGAAGCCGTGGCATTCAGTTTTTCTGGATGGGTAGGGGAGCGTCGTGCACGAGGTGAAGCCAGCGGGGAACTTCTGGTGGATTGTGTACGAGTGAGAATGCAGGCATGAGTAGCGAAAGACGGGTGAGAAACCCGTCCGCCGGATGACTAAGGGTTCCAGGGTCAAGCTAATCTGCCCTGGGTGAGTCGGGACCTAAGGCGAGGCCGACAGGCGTAGTCGATGGACAACGGGTTGATATTCCCGTACCGGTGAAAAACCGCCCATGCTGAGCCGGTGATACTAACCGCCCGAAGCATCCTCAACCTCGCTCTTTGAGCGGGGTGAGTGGTGTGGAGCGCGGGACCTGAACCGGGGAGGCAAGCGCATTAACAGGTGTGACGCAGGAAGGTAGCCGGGCCAGGCAATGGAATCGACCTGGTCTAAGGGTGTAGGACTGCTGGTAGGTAAATCCGCTGGCATTGTGTTTGAGACCTGATGGGCGCCCACCATGTGGGTGATCCGGTGATCCTATGCTGCCAAGAAAAGCATCGGCGTGAGGTTTTAACCGCCCGTACCCGAAACCGACACAGGTAGTCAGGTAGAGAATACTAAGGCGATCGAGAGAATCATGGTTAAGGAACTCGGCAAAATGCCCCCGTAACTTCGGGAGAAGGGGGGCCCCAACCTTGAGCACCGCTTGCTGGTGTGAGGGGGTCGGGGCCGCAGAGACCAGGGGGAAGCGACTGTTTATCAAAAACACAGGTCCGTGCGAAGTCGTAAGACGATGTATACGGACTGACTCCTGCCCGGTGCTGGAAGGTTAAGAGGACCCGTTAGCTTCGGCGAAGCGGAGAATTTAAGCCCCAGTAAACGGCGGTGGTAACTATAACCATCCTAAGGTAGCGAAATTCCTTGTCGGGTAAGTTCCGACCTGCACGAATGGAGTAACGACTTCCCCGCTGTCTCAACCGTGAACTCGGCGAAATTGCATTACGAGTAAAGATGCTCGTTACGCGCAGAAGGACGGAAAGACCCCGTGACCTTTACTATAGTTTGGTATTGGTGTTCGGTGTGGCTTGTGTAGGATAGGTGGGAGACTGTGAAGCCGGCACGCCAGTGTTGGTGGAGTCATCGTTGAAATACCACTCTGGTCACTCTGGATATCTAACTTCGGCCCGTGATCCGGGTCAGGGACAGTGCCTGATGGGTAGTTTAACTGGGGCGGTTGCCTCCCAAATGGTAACGGAGGCGCCCAAAGGTTCCCTCAGCCTGGTTGGCAATCAGGTGTTGAGTGCAAGTGCACAAGGGAGCTTGACTGTGAGAGTGGCAGCTCGAGCAGGGACGAAAGTCGGGACTAGTGATCCGGCGGCTCGTTGTGGAACGGCCGTCGCTCAACGGATAAAAGGTACCTCGGGGATAACAGGCTGATCTTGCCCAAGAGTCCATATCGACGGCATGGTTTGGCACCTCGATGTCGGCTCGTCGCATCCTGGGGCTGGAGTAGGTCCCAAGGGTTGGGCTGTTCGCCCATTAAAGCGGTACGCGAGCTGGGTTCAGAACGTCGTGAGACAGTTCGGTCCCTATCCTCTGCGCGCGTTGGAAATTTGAGAAGGTCTGTCCTTAGTACGAGAGGACCGGGACGGACGAACCTCTGGTATGTCAGTTGTACCGCCAGGTGCATGGCTGATTAGCTACGTTCGGGATGGATAACCGCTGAAAGCATCTAAGCGGGAAGCCGGCTTCGAGATGAGATTTCCTTGCCCCTTGTGAGGGTGTGAGGCCCCCAGCTAGAACACTGGGTTGATAGGCTGGATGTGGAAGCACGGACTGAAGACGTGTGGAGCTGACCAGTACTAATAGGCCGATGACTTACAAACACTTCTTTTGAGGGTGTTCGCGTCCACTGTGCGGTTGTCTGATTGCAACCTGCTGCTGCTTGTGTCCCTTGGTTGGGGTAGGGTGGTGGTGATGTTTTAAGTGAATATGTGTCACGTACTTTTCGTGGCCCTGTAGGTTTACCTGCCCCTGTAGGTTGGGGTGTGGTTCAAGGGTTACGGCGGTCATAGCGTGGGGGAAACGCCCGGTTCCATTCCGAACCCGGAAGCTAAGGCCCACAGCGCCGATGGTACTGCAACCGGGAGGTTGTGGGAGAGTAGGTCGCCGCCGGACATTCTTTTTGGGTTGAGGCCCCACACTTTTTGGTGTGGGGCCTCCCCGC
>NZ_JBNFOB010000154.1:0-5685 GCF_057364565.1 Micrococcus sp. LASM2_SD2
CCGCCCGCCGTGGCCGGCCTGGCCGCGCTGCTGCTCGCCCCGGGGCGCTGGCGCGGTGCCGTCCTCGTGGTGATCGGACTGCTGCTGGTCGGGGCGATCTCGTCCGGACGGCCCGTGGCGTCCCCGGACCTGGTCCGGCTGTCCGTCCCGGAGCGTGCCCCGCACTCGCTCGCCGACCTCACCGAGGCCGTCGACTCCGTGGTCCGCTCGGTGGTGGAGGACTCGTTCGCCCCGAGCGCCACGGGACTGCTGTACGGAGGGGGAGCGGCCGTCGTCGTGGGCCTGCTGTGGGCGGCGTTCGCCCGGAGCCCGCGGCGCCGTTGACGGCGGCGTCCGGGAAGGCCTCCGCGGGGTGGATCCCGACCGATAGAGTGGAGGGCATGTCCACCCCCACCACCGCCCCCGCAACCGCCTCCGTCGGCCTCGGCATGCCGCACGTGCCCCGCGTGCGCCGCAGCCGCGAGGAGATCGAGGCCGCCGCCCCCGTCTCCGGTGACAAGCGCGTCCTGCTGGCCGCCCCGCGCGGCTACTGCGCCGGCGTGGACCGCGCCGTGATCGCTGTGGAGAAGGCCCTCGAGGTCCACGGCGCCCCGGTCTACGTGCGTAAGGAGATCGTGCACAACCGCCACGTGGTGGACTCGCTGTCCGAGCGCGGCGTGGTGTTCGTCTCCGAGCTGGACGAGGTGCCCGCCGGTGCCGTCACCGTCTTCTCCGCCCACGGCGTGTCCCCGGCCGTGGTGGCCGAGGCCGCCGAGCGTGACCTGCAGACCATCGACGCCACCTGCCCGCTGGTCACCAAGGTGCACCGCGAGGCCGTGCGCTTCGCGAAGCAGGACAAGCAGATCCTGCTCATCGGGCACGACGGGCATGAGGAGGTCGAGGGCACCTACGGCGAGGCGCCGGAGCACACCACCGTCATCAACGACGTGGAGGAGGCCCGGACCGTGCAGGTCCAGGACCCGGACAACCTGATCTGGCTCTCCCAGACCACCCTCTCCGTGGACGAGACCCTGGAGATCGTCTCCGTGCTGCGCGAGCGGTTCCCGAACCTGCAGGACCCGCCCTCGGACGACATCTGCTACGCCACCTCCAACCGCCAGGCCGCCGTGAAGGTCATCTCGCCCGAGGTGGACCTGATGCTGGTGGTGGGCTCCGCGAACTCTTCCAACTCCGTGCGCCTCAAGGAGGTCTCGCTGGAGTACGGCGCCCGCCGCGCCGAGCGCGTGGACTTCGCGCACCAGGTGGACGAGTCCTGGTTCGAGGGCGTCGCCACCGTGGGCCTGAGCTCCGGCGCGTCCGTGCCGGAGGTACTGGTGCAGGACGTGCTGTCCCTGCTGGCGGACTACGGCTACGCGCAGGTGGACGAGGTCGTCACCGCGGAGGAGGACATCATGTTCTCCCTGCCCAAGGAGCTGCGCGCCGAGCTGAAGAAGATCGGGGACGAGGACCGCAGCCTCGGCGGCCGCCGCCGCGACTGACCGGGGCGTCTGGCGGCCTCCCCGCGTCGAGCCAGAGGGTTTGGCTGGTTCGTGGGGTGGTGAAGTAGCCGTTTGTTCTGGTTCGACTAGAGGACTCGGACACTCCCGGGAACATACTCACGCCCGGGAGAGAGGCACACCCATGCCCATCAATGTGAGGATCCAGGTCGCCTTGCCCAATCGGCGGGGTGTCTTTTCCCGGTGTCTTCGCCCTGGCCGACGGACTGGCCGTTCCGGCCCTGACCGCACAGCACGAAGGGCCCCGCCGGATCCGTTCCGGCAGGGGCCCTTCGCGTGTGCCCGGGGTGTCCCCGGGGCCGGCCTCAGAAGGTGAGGCCGAAGACCCAGACGAGCAGGGTCATGGAGGCGGCGATGATCAGCACGACCGCGATCAGGTTGATCCAGATGCCGCCCTTCACCATCTGGCCCACGGTCACGTAGCCGGAGCCGTAGGCGATGGCGTTCGGCGGGGTGGCGACCGGCAGCATGAACGCACAGGTGGCGGCCAGGGCCACCGGGGCGCACAGCATGAGCGGGTCGATGCCGGTGCCCATGGCCACACCGGAGGCGACCGGCAGGAACGTCGCCGCGGTGGCGGTGTTCGAGGTCATCTCGGTGAGGAACAGGATGCCGAGGGCGGCCACGGCCACCAGGATGACCACCGGGATGCCGCCGAGGCCGGCGACCTGCTCGCCGATCCACTCGGACAGCCCGGAGTCCTGGAACTGCTTGGACAGGGCGAGGCCGCCGCCGAACAGCAGCAGCACGCCCCACGGCAGCTGGATGGCGGACTCCCAGTCCAGCAGGCGCACGCCGCGCTGGGCGTCGCCGCCGGCGGGCAGCAGAAACAGCAGGATGCCGACGGCGATCGCGATGCCGGCGTCCGCGATCGGGGCGGACTCGAGACCGAAGACGTACTCGGACAGCAGCGGCACGGCCACCCAGGCCAGCGCGGCCAGCACGAACAGGGCGAGCACGCGCTTCTCACCGGAGGACATGGGGCCGAGCTTGGCCTTCTCCTCGCGGATGAGCTCCTGGCCCCCGCCGATCTCGTCGATCTCCGGCTTGAACAGGACCTTGGTGAGCATGAACCAGCAGGCGACCATGAGGATCAGGGCGATCGGCATGCCGACGAGCATCCACTGGGCGAAGCCGATGTTCAGGTCATGGTTCTCCCGCATGAAACCGGCGAGCAGGGTGTTCGGCGGGGTGCCGATCAGGGTGCCGAGGGAGCCGATCGAGGCGGCGTACGCGATGCCGAGCATCAGGGCGGTGCCGAAGTTGGACTTGGTGAGCTTCTGCAGCTGCTTGTCGTCCATGTCCGCCGGGTCCTGCTTCAGCTCCTCGTCCGAGAGGTCTGCCTCCACCGCCTCCGCCTCGGCACCGGTGGCGTAGCGCTGGACCAGCATGAGCACGGAGATGCCGATCGGCAGCATCATCACGGCGGTCGCGGTGTTGGACACCCACATGGACAGGAAGCCGGTGGCGATCATGAAGCCGGCGATGAGGTTCGCGGTCTTCGAGCCCATGACAGCGAGCACGGAGAGCGCGATGCGGCGGTGCAGGTTCCAGCGCTGCATGGCCAGCGCGAGCATGAACCCGCCCATGAACAGGAAGATGGTGTCCGCTCCGTAGGAGGCGCCCACGTTCGAGACGGACACGCCCGCGCCCTCGGGGGTCTCGCCGGCAGGGATGAGCACGGGGAACAGGACCAGCGGCAGCAGTGAGGTGGCCGGGATCGGGATGGCCTCGGTCATCCACCAGATCGCCATGAGCACCGCGGTGCCGGCGATCAGGCGGGGCCACACCCCGATGTCCGCGGGCATGAGGAAGAAGATGAGCAGGCCGAGGGCAGGTCCGAGGATCAGGCCGATGATGCGGTTGCGGACGGTGCCGCCGGCGACGGCCTCGTCTCGCATTCCGGGGGAGAGCTCCTGGGCGAAGTCCTTCGCCCGGGACTGGGGGTCGTACTTCTTGAGGTGGTCACCGGTGACGGTGGACCGTGGCGACGGGGATGACATGGCCACTCCTTTGTGCAGTCAGGCGGGGCGCCGTGCGGAGTCACCGGGGCCATATGGACCCGCTGTGATGCTCCTGGTGCAAAGGTAACAGTGCGCCACGGTGCCATGTGCTCTGTGTCACCCTTTTCTGACCTTTCCGTCCAGGTCAGCGTGATGCGTCCGCCTCCTCCGTTCGGTTCGCTCCTACCCGTCCCGGTCCTGCCACAGCTCGCCCTGCTGCGCCGTGAGCTCCGGGGCGGCCAACGGGCGGGGGAGCTGCTCCACGGCACGCGCGTCCTCGAGGGGGGACTCCAGCTGTGGGTCCAGCTCCTGGATCCTCCGGGCGGAGGGCAGCACGCGCGTCTCCAGGGTGCCGAGCAGCCTGTTGTAGTGCTCCACGGACTTCCCGAGCGAGGAGCCCAGGCGGGTGAGGTGCCCGCCGAGCGTGCCGAGGCGCTCGTAGAGCTGGCGGGCGGCGGCCACCACCTGGTGGGCGTCCTCGGCGATCCGCTCCTGCCGCCAGGCGTGGGCCACGGACTTCAGGGCGGTGAGCAGGGACACCGGCGCCACCAGCGCCACCCCGCGGGCGAACGCGTGGTCCAGCAGGCCCGGGTCCTCCTCCAGGGCCGTGGCGAGCAGGGACTCCGAGGGCAGGAAGCACAGGACCAGCTCCGGGCTCTCCTCGAGCCCTGCCCAGTAGCCCTTCGATGCGAGGGTGTCCACGTGCCGGCGCACCGCCGCGGCGTGCTTCGCCCGCAGCTGCCCGCGGCGCTCGCGGGCCTGGTCGTCATGCTCGTCCGCCAGGTGCTGTGCGGCCACGCCTCCGCGCCGGGGCCTTGGCGTCCACGGCCAGGGCCTTGCCGCCGGGCAGATGCACCAGCAGGTCCGGGCGGAGCCGCTGTCCGTCCGCCCCCGCCACGGTGGCCTGCTCCGCGAAGTCCGTGTGCGGCAGCATGCCGGCGGCCTCCACCACCCGGCGCAGCTGCACCTCGCCCCAGTGGCCGCGGGCGGTGGTGGACTTTAGCGTGGAGAGCAGCTCGGTGGTCTGGTGCATCAGCGCGGAGTCCGTCCGCGCGGCCTGGCGCAGCTGCTCGCCCAGGGCGGCGAACTGGTCCACCCGGTCCCGTTCCAGCACCGCCACCTGCTCCTGCAGGTGTCGCATGCGCTCACCCATGGGCGCCAGCGCCTTGAGCACGTCCGTGTCCGCGCGGACTCCTCCTGCTCCGCCCGCCCCTGCTCCAGCATCCGCACCGAGGTCTCCGCGCGCGCCAGCCGCTCACGGGACCGTGCGACCTCGTCCGCGGACTGCTCCACGCGGCGGCGCAGCTCCTCCTCCCGCACACGAGCACGGGAGGCCAGGAGCCAGGCGACGACGGCGGCGCCCAGCACGAGGCCCAGGACCAGGCCGAGGATCAGGGAGAAGACGTCCATGCACCCAGGGTGCCACCCGAGGCGGACGGGATAGGCCGTCGTCGCGGGTCGGTCGGGCGCGCCGCCCGGGGACTCAGAGCCAGCCGCGGTCCCGGGCGACGGCGGCGGCCTCGGCGCGGGTGGAGGTGTGGGTCTTGCCGATCGCGCTGGAGAGGTGGTTGCGGACCGTGCCGGGGGACAGGTGCAGTTCCGCGGCGATCTGACGCACCGGCGCGCCCTCCAGGGCGGCTCGCAGCACGTCCCGCTCCCGCTCGGTCAGCGGGCTGCCGCCGAGGGACAGGGTCTCGGCCGCCAGCGACGGGTCCACCACCCGCTCGCCGCGGGCCACCCGTCGCACGGCGTCCGCGAGCTGCTCGGCGGGCACGTCCTTGACCACGAAGCCGTCCGCGCCGGCCTCCAGTGCCCGGGACAGGTATCCGGGCCGGCCGAACGTCGTCACGATCAGCACCCGGCAGCCCGCTCCGGAGGCCCGCAGCGCCGCGGCCGCCTCGATCCCGTCCACACCGGGCATCTCCACGTCCAGCAGGGCCACGTCCACCGCCTGCTCGTGCACCAGCGCGACCACGTCCGACCCTGAGTCCGTCTGTGCCACGACCTTCATGTCCGGCTCGAGGTCCAGCAGCGCGGCCAGGCCGGCGCGCACCAGGGACTGGTCGTCCGCCAGCAGCAGGCGCAGCGGGGCGTCGGTGCTCACAGGGTGACCTCCAGTCGGGTGCCGGGGCGGGCGGTGCCCGGGTGTTCCGGGCCCACCTGCAGTGTGCCACCGGCGGCCTCGG
>NZ_JBNFOB010000155.1:0-5655 GCF_057364565.1 Micrococcus sp. LASM2_SD2
CCTGGGCGGCCGGGGCCTTCGTCGTCGCCGGCGCAGGAGCCGCAGCCGGGGCCTTGGTCGCCGGTGCCTTCGTGGCCGGCGCCTTGGTGGCGGGGGCCTGCTCGAAGCCCTGGGGAACAGGCGTCGACGAGACGGCGGCCTTGGTCGTCGCCGGTGCGGGAAGCGGACGGGTCGGCTGCGGCAACGACTTCGTGCCCTCCTCGATGTCGGCGTCGGCATCCGCTTCCACGTCGGGGCCGGTGGCGGTCGGAGTCGCGGACGGAGACGACGGTGAGGGGGCGGACGACGGGCTCTGCGTCGCAGACGGGGTGGCGGTGCCGGGTTCTGCGCTCGGGCTCGTGGTCACGGCGGTGCTCGGCGTCGGCGCGGCCTGGGGCTCCTCACCGCCGCCGGAGAACGCGGAGCCGATGGCCAGGGCGAGGAACAGCCCCGCCGCGGCGACGCCCGAACAGCCCAGACAGCCGAGGCAGCCGCTCTTCTTGGCGGGCTTGCCGTCCCCGGTCTCCGAGCGCGTGTCTGCGTGGCCCGACGCCGCCGCAGGCGGAATACCGGTGTCTCCGCCCCGGGAACGGGACGGGTACCAGGAGGGCAGGGAGGGGCGAGAAGGCTTCATTGCATTCCTCTGAACAAGAACCGGGGCCCACATGGGCGTCACCTGAGAGTCTACTCCCGAGCACCCGCACGAAACGCCGCAGGAGGGCGGTCTTGTCCAACGTCACACCGCAGGACGTCAGGCGGCCTCCGCCCGCTCTTCCCGTCCGCCCCGCACCGCCCGGGCCGCCAGCCAGCGGCTGACCACGCCCATGCCGAGCAGCTCGACGATCGACTGGGCCACCACGACGGCGGCGGCGAGCTCCCAGCCTGCCGGCAGGGCCAGGGCGATCGGCAGCACCACGAAGGAGTTCCGGGTGCCGAGCGTGCACACGAGGGTGCGGCGCTGCGGCCACGGCAGCCCGGCGATGTCCCCGGCCACCGTCCCGACCAGCACCGCGCACCCCAGGTAGACCACGCACACCAGCACGCCGACCCACAGCACCCCGGAGGCCTCCGCCACCGCCGGCGCATGGCCGGCGGCCACAAGGAACACCACGGCCGCCAGCAGCGGGATCGGCCACTGGGCCAACCGCTGCCGGCGCACCTCACCCTGCGGCGAGCGCCGCAGCACCCGCTCGAACAGGCTCGCCGCGAGCAGCGGCAGCAGCACCACGAGCACCGCGCCGGCCACCACCGCGGGGCCCAGCAGCGCCGTCCCGACCGCCTCGCTCTCGCCCCACAACACGGTGAACAGCCACACCCACACGGGCAGGGACACCAGCTGCAGCACGAGGTTCACGGGGGTGACGGCCACGGCGGCGGCCCGGTCGCCCCAGGACAGGTAGGAGAATGTGAGGAACCAGTCCGTGCAGGGCACGGCGAGCACCAGCAGCAGCCCCAGCGCCAGCGCCGTCACCTGCGCCTCGGACCCGACCAGCACCCGGCCGAACACCTCCACACCGGCTACCAGGCACAGCACGAGCACCGGCATCACCAGCCCGTTGGCCACCAGCACGGTGCCCAGCCAGCGGCGGTCTCGTCCCGCCGCGCGCACCCGCCGCAGCGGGGTCTGCACGAAGGTGGCGAAGAGCAGCGCCGCCAGCAGCGGCCACAGCAGCACGCCGGTCACCCCGCCGGCCGCAGGCACCAGCAGTCCCAGCACGGCACCGGCCACGGCCGCGCCCAGGTACAGCCACACCTGGTGCTGTTCCAGGCCCGACGGCGGCGCCGTCGCCTCGGCGGCCTGCGCCGTCGCCTCCGCCGGTGCCCCTGCCTGTCCCGTGGCCGGGGTCCGCCCGGGCGCCGGGGTGTGTTCCCTCCGCTGCTCCGGTCCCGTCACCCCCTGGACAGGGCCGTCGGGGTGCTGCTCAGACAAGGCGCTCCTGCACCCCGCCCTGCGGCGCGAGCAGCTCGGGCCCGTTGTTGCGGACGTTGCCCACGGCCGTGCCGACCGGGCGCAGCTCCCAGCTGGCGGCGACGGACTCGGCGCGCTCCACCACGCGGCCGACCAGGTCCTCGGCCTCCTCGGCCGAGACCAGCTTCACCGGCTCCAGCCAGGACTCCATCGTGGTCTCGTCCAAGGGGACGGGAAGGCGGTCGTGGAGCGCACCGAGCGAGGCGAGGGTGCCGTCGTCGTCCTGAGGATCCGGGGAGGCGCAGGTGAGGATGGAGCAGGACAGGACCCACGGGTCCTCCCCGCGGACCTCGGCCTCAGGGTCCTGCCACCACTCGTAGAGCCCGGCGAACCAGATCACGGGGCCCTCGCCGTCCCCGCCGCCGGCCGGGTGCACGTAGAACGGCTGCTTCTTCGCCGCCCTGCCGTCGGCGCCCTTCTGCCCGGGCTCGGGGGCCTTCCACTCGTAGTAGCCCTCCACCGGGACGGCGCAGCGGCGGGCGCGCACCGCGGCCCGGAACGTCGGCTTCTGCGCCACGGTCTCGGAGCGGGCGTTGAAGGCCCGGGACCCCACGGACAGCTCCTTCGCCCACGGTGGCACCAGTCCCCATCGGGCCACGTGGATCCGCCGGGTCACCGCGCCGTCGTCGTCGGCGTGGGCCACGAGGATCGGCACCTCGGCCGTCGGGGCCACGTTCCAGTTCTCGCGGAGCGCCAGCTCCTCGTCCGGGACGGCGCCTCCCAGGGCCACCAGGTCGCCGACGGCACGGGCCATCACGTACCGGCCGCACATGTCAGCGGCCCTTCCGGTCCCGGCCGCGCTCGAACAGCTGCCAGGCGATGCCGATCGCCAGGCCCATGATCGCCCAGCCGATCACGTAGCCCCCCAGCTTCTCGGTGCCCAGGCCCAGGGCCACGCCCAGGCCGACGCCGATCAGCAGCCCCACCAGCGGGGTGCGCCATTCGGCGAACTCCCCGCCTCCTGCGCGGCGGCCGGCGGGGCGCTCGTAGTCCTCGTAGACCGCGTACGGGTCGTCCTCATCCTTGCGTCGTCGGGCCACGGCGCTCCCCTCTCTGCTGTGCTTCCGCCGGTGCGGCGGCCGGTGCTCGGTCCTGGCGGTCGGTCCTCAGGATGCAGTCTCCCCTCTTCCGTGCGCGGGCGCCACATCCCACGCAGGCGAGGGACACCGGCGGACACCCCGTGCATCAGTTCCCGGCCCTGTGATGGGATGGAGGGAGCAATGCAGGCTGGACGCCCCACGCGGCGCGCACCGCCTCCGGCCGCCCTTCCGAGGAGGCCTGACCGGACGGCCGCGCACCGTCCCGTCCCGCCTGCACACCCCACACGAGAGGAGCCGCACGTGCCCCAGAAGGTCAAGGCCGTCATCGCCCCGGTCGAAGGACGCCCCCGTCGAGCTCACCACCGTCGTGGTTCCGGACCCGGGTCCGGGCGAGGCCGTGGTGGACGTCAAGACCTGCGGCGTCTGCCACACGGATCTGCACTACGTCGAGGGCGGCATCGGGGACGACTACCCGTACCTGCTCGGCCATGAGGCCACCGGCGTGGTCTCCGCCGTGGGCGAGGGCGTGACCAACGTGCAGGTCGGGGACACCGTCGTCCTGAACTGGCGCGCCGTCTGCGGCGAGTGCCGCGCCTGCAAGAAGGGCGAGCCGAAGTACTGCTTCTCCACCTTCAACGCCGAGCAGAAGATGACCCTGGAGGACGGCACCGAGCTGGAGCCGGCCCTGGGCATCGGCGCGTTCGCCGAGAAGACCCTGGTCCACTCCGGCCAGTGCACCAAGGTGGAGGGCATCGAGGGCGCGGACGAGCAGGCCGCCGTCGGCCTCCTCGGCTGCGGCATCATGGCGGGCATCGGCGCCGCCGTGAACACCGGCGAGGTCAAGCGCGGCGAGACTGTGGCCGTCATCGGCTGCGGCGGCGTCGGCGTGGCCGCCGTGGCCGGCGCGAAGCTGGCCGGCGCCACCACCATCGTGGCCGTGGACATCGACCCGAAGAAGTTGGCCAAGGCCGAGGAGCTCGGCGCCACCGTCACCGTGAACTCGAAGGAGCAGGACGCCGTGGAGGCGATCCGCGAGGCCACCGGCGGCTTCGGCGCGGACGTGGTGATCGAGGCCGTGGGCCGCCCGGAGACCTACGAGCAGGCCTTCTACGCCCGCGACCTGGCCGGCCGCGTGGTGCTGGTCGGCGTGCCGACCCCGGACATGAAGATCGAGCTGCCCCTGCTCGAGGTCTTCGGCCGCGGCGGCGCCCTGAAGTCCTCCTGGTACGGCGACTGCCTGCCGGAGCGCGACTTCCCCATGCTGGTGGACCAGTACCGCCTGGGCCGCCTGCCGCTGGATCAGTTCGTCACCGAGAAGATCGGCATCGACGAGGTGAACGAGGCCTTCGACACCATGAAGTCCGGCGACGTCCTGCGTTCGGTGGTGGTGCTCTGATGGCACGCATCGACCACATCGTCACCTCCGGCACGTTCTCCCTGGACGGGGAGACCCACGAGGTGGACAACAACGTCTGGATCGTCGGCGGCGCCGAGGAGTGCGTGGTGATCGACCCCGCGCATGACGCGCACGCCGTGTGGAAGGCCGTCGGCGGCCGCCAGGTGCTGGCGATCCTGCTGACCCACGGCCACGACGACCACATCCGTCAGGTCATGGAGTTCCGGCAGATGGTGGACGCCCCCGTGCTGATCCACCCGGACGACCGCATGCTCTGGGACGCCGTCTTCCCGGACGACGCCCCGGACGGCGCCCTCCACGACGGTGACACCTTCCGCGTGGCCGGCGTGCAGCTGGAGGTCCGCCACACCCCGGGCCACTCCCCCGGCTCGGTGTGCTTCCACGCCCCGGCCCTGGGCGAGAAGGACGAGGACGGCACCCCCACCGGGGTCGTGTTCTCCGGCGACACCCTGTTCGCCGGCGGCCCCGGCGCCACCGGCCGCAGCTACTCGGACTTCGACACCATCATCGAGTCCATCTCCACCCGGCTGCTGCCGATGTCCGATCGCACCGTGGTCCACACCGGCCACGGCGACTCCACCACCATCGGCGCGGAGTCCCCGCACCTGGACGAGTGGATCGCCCGCGGCCACTGAGGACGCGGCGAGGTGGGGAAGAATGGTCTGCCGTGACCATCCTCCCCGCCTCGCCCCCTCCCTCCGTGATCCTGCTCGGCGGTGCGTCGGGCTCCGGCAAGTCCTACCTGGCCCGGCGCCACGGCCGGCCCCACCTCTCGCTCGATGCGTTCTACCGTGCGCAGTCCGACGACGGAGCCGCGGGCGGGCCCGGCCCTGTGTTCCCGCGCACCCCGTACGGCGAGATCGACTGGGACCACCCCGGAACGTGGGATGAGCAGGCGGCCGTGGACGCCGTCGTCGAACTGCTCGAGGAGGGTGCCACGCGCGTGCCCGACTACGACATCTCCACGTCCTCCGTCCGCGGGCACAGCACCGTCGCGCTCGAGCCGGGCGGGGTGATCGTGGCGGAGGGCATCTTCGCCGAGCGCATGCCCGCGGCCCTCGACCGGGCCGGGGTCGGCTACGCGGCCTGGTACATCGACCAGGCGCGGACCACGACGGCGGCCCGCCGGTTCGTGCGCGACGTCGCCGAAAAAAAAACGCCGCAAAGCCGGTGCCGTTCCTCGTGCACCCCCCCCCCGTTTTTTCGGGGGCCCTGGTCCCTACATCGGACGGACTCGGCGCGCCGGGCGG
>NZ_JBNFOB010000156.1:0-5632 GCF_057364565.1 Micrococcus sp. LASM2_SD2
CCGGGGCTCGGTCCGCGGCACGCTGGTCTGGCCCCGCGGGCCAGGTGACGTCCGCCTGTCCGGTGCTGGCCGTCGTCGTCGACGCCGCGTGAGGGCCGGGGGCGTCTCAGGAACGCTGCCCGGTTTTGGGGGCGGCCAGGCCGGTCTCAGCCCGGGAACGCCGGCAGCGGGGTCCGCACGGTCCAGGCGTCGAAGAGCTGCTCCACGGCGGTGGCCGAGACGCCGGCGGCCGGGGCCCACGAGTGCACGTGGGCGCGGAACATGGCCGTGTCCACGGTGCCGAAGCGGTGCTCGGCCACCCAGCCGCGGACCATGCGTCCGAACACGTCGGCGCCGAGCAGCCGCTGCAGGGCCACCACGGTGAGGGCCCCGCGCTTGTAGAGGCGGTCGTCGAACATGTCCCTCGGCCCCGGATCGCACAGCACCAGGTCCTCGTCCTGGCCCGCCAGCCCTTCCCACGCGAGGCGGGCCTGCTCCTGCACGGATTCGCGGCCGGAGGCCTCGGACCACAGCCACTCGCTGTAGCAGGCGAAGCCCTCATGCAGCCACAGGTCCGACCAACGGCCCAGGGTCACGGCGTTGCCGAACCACTGGTGGGACAGCTCGTGGGCGATCAGCCGCTCGTCCTCCCACGTGCCGGAGAGGTGGTTGGTGCCGAACAGGGAGAGGCCGGCGCACTCGAGCGGGATCTCCAGGTCGTCCTCGGCCACCACCGCGGTGTACGCGTCGAAGGGGTAGGGCCCGTAGGCGTCCTGGAACACCTGGGCCATCGTGTGCTGGGAGCCGAGCGTGGTCAGCGCCCGCTGCTGTGTCTGGGGGGTCACGGCCAGCATGATCGGCGGGCCGGAGAGGCGTCCGGGCAGCTCCACGAGCCGGTAGCGGCCGATCTGCAGGGTGAGCAGGTAGGCGGGCACGGGTTCCTCCAGCACCCACCGCCAGGTGGTCCTGGATCCGGACTGCCTCACCTGTGCGCCGGTGCCGTTGGACACGGGCAGGTAGCCCGCGTCGCAGGTGACCGTGATGTCCGCGCGTATGCGGTTGTCCGGGGAGTCCACGCACGGGAACCAGGTGGAGGCGCCGTGCGGCTGGCCGGCCACGAGCACGCCGTCGGTGAGCTCCTCCCAGCCGACCGTCCCCCAGGGGCTGCGGCGCGGCTTCGGTGTGCCGCGGTAGTCCACGGTCAGCTCGAGCTCGGTGCCCTCGGACAGGGACTCGCCGAGCTCCACGACCACGCGATGGGGGCTGCGCCGCGGCTGGGAGGCCCTGGCCCCCTTCAGGGGGCGGAGCTCGGCCCGGGCCGTCACCCCGGTGACGGTCAGCCGGTGCAGGTCCAGCTCCACCCGGGAGGCCTGGGCGAGGAGGCGGCCGTGAAGCACCGCGGTGCCGATGACCCGGTTGGCGGCGAGGCGGACGTCCAGGTCGAGGCGCAGGGCGTCCACGGCCAGCACGTCCGAGCCGACGGCGGGGAGGTAGGGGTCGGTGCTCATGAGGCCTTTCGGGGACGGGCGTCGGGAGAGAGCCACGCGGCGCGGGAGGCGCGCGGGGCCGGGTCGGACCAGGGTGCCACAGGATTGCCGATCCACCAGGTGCCGGCGGGCAGCTCCTCGCCGCGCATGACGAGGGAGCCGGCGCCCACGGTGGTGCCGGAGCCCAGCCGGGCGGCGGGCAGGACCACGGAGTTCGGGCCCAGGGTGGCGCCGGCGGCCAGCTCCACGGCGTCGAGGGACATGACGCGGTCGTGGAACAGGTGGGTCTGCACCACGCAGCCGCGGTTGACGGTGGCGCCGTCGCCGAGGGAGACGAGGTCCGCCTCGGGCAGCCAGTAGGACTCCACCCAGCAGCCGTGGCCGATCCGTGCGCCCATGGCCCGCAGGAACCAGACCATGGCGGGGGTGCCGGCGGCGGCCCGGGCGAACCAGGGGGCGGCCAGGTACTCGGTGAAGGTGTCCGCCACCTCGTTGCGCCAGATGAAGCCGGACCAGAGCGGATGCTCGCCCGCGGCGATGCGCCCCACGAACACCTTCTTCGCGAGCACGGTGACCGCGGCCGCCGCCGCACCGGCGGCCAGCAGCACCAGTCCGCCGGCCAGGGCGGTCAGCCACCAGCCGGGCACGGCGAGCAGGGCCAGCGCCCCGCCCACGGCCAGGTGCAGCACGGTGTGCAGCCACACGGGGATCGAGCGCAGCAGCTCCCAGCCGGTGCGGGCGCGGCGCAGGCGGGCCGGCGGGTCATAGGTCAGGGACCTGTCCGCCTCGACCTCCGTGCGGCGCAGGCGGACCGGCGGCGAGCCCATCCAGGAGGCGCCGGCCTTGGTCTTGGCCGGGGTGGTGGACAGCACGGCCACGAGCGAGTCGCGGCGCAGGGTGCGGCCGGCCTGGACCATGCCGGAGTTGCCGACGAAGGAGCGTTTGCCCACCTTGGCGCGGGCCACGTGCATCCAGCCGTCCTGCAGCTCATAGGAGGAGAGCATCGTGTCGTCCGCCAGGAAGGCGCCGTCGCCGACGCGGGTCATGCAGGGCAGCAGGACGACGGTGGAGGCCTCCACGCCCCGGCCGACCTCGGCGCCCAGCCAGCGCAGCCAGGTGGGGGTGAACCGGGAGGCATAGATGGGGAAGAGCTGGTCGCGGGCGGCGTCCAGCAGGCGCTCGGTGGCCCAGATCTGCCAGCCCACGCGGGAGCGGGCGGGATGGTAGCCCTCGGTGATGCCGATCGAGAGCAGCCGGGTGGCCGCCAGCACCAGCAGCATGTGGGTGCCGAACCAGACGGCCGCCAGCAGGGGGCTGACGGCCAGCAGGCGGCCCAGGACCGCGACGACGGCCCCCGCCGGGCTCTGCGCGGTCACCTCGGTGCCCCACCAGGTGAGGGACCACAGGCCGACGGCGCCGGCGACGGCGGCGGCCACGAGGGGAAGGGCGGCCAGCACGGAGGAGGACAGGGTGGACATCAGACGGAACCCGGTGGCCCGGGGCGGGGCGACGTTGGGGCCGGTGCCCTTGACCTTGCCGACCCGCACGGCGGGGGAGCCGGCGTGGATGCGCTGCCCGCGCAGCTTCCCGACCAACGTGGAGCCGGGCTCGACATGGGCGCCGTCGCCGACGTGGGCGCCGGGCAGCAGGGTGGACCGGGCCCCGACGACGGCACCGGCGCCGACCTTCACGGTGCCGATGTGCACGCGGTCGCCGTCGACCCAGTATCCGGAGAGGTCGACCTCCGGCTCGATGGAGGCGCCCTCCCCGATCTCGAGCAGACCGGTCACCGGGGGCACGGTGTGCAGGTCCACGTCCTTGCCGATCTTCGCGCCGAGCACGCGCGCGAAGGTCGGCACCCACATGGCGCCGGCCAGGGAGTAGGGGTCCACGAGGTCCACCACGTGCTGGGCGAGCCAGAGGCGCAGGTGCGCGCGTCCGCCGCGCGGGTGCACCCCGGGCTTCACGCGGCGAGCAGCAGGCGGCCGCGAGGGCGCCAGTGCCATGCGGCCGGGCGGGGTGACCACCAGCAGCCACGCCGCCGCGAGCACCCACCAGTCCACGGTGGGCACGGCCGGGGCCAGCCCGGTGACGGCCAGGACGTTGAGCACCAGGGCGGTCCACACGGCCGCGCGCAGGGCTGGGAGGATGAACACGGGCACGCCCACCAGCGTCTGCGCCCACTGGGCCCTCCGTCGGGTGCGGGCGACATGCCGGTCCTCGGCGGGGTTCGCCGCGGCGGCCCCGGCGAGGGACTCCACGAGGGCGCCGATCCGGGGATGGGCGTAGACGTCCTGGACGGTGACCTGCGGGTAGCGGGCGCGCAGGCGGGCCACCAGCTGGGCGGCGGCCAGGGAGCCGCCGCCGGCGGCGAAGAAGTCGGTCTTGGGCCCGCGCGGGGCGGTGCCCAGCACGTCCGCCCACTGGCGCTCGATCCAGCCCGCGTCGGTGGACTCGTCGATCGGCGGGGCGTCGTCGTCCGGCTCGGCGCCGGGCAGGGGCCAGGGCAGGGCGTTGCGGTCCACCTTGCCGGAGGTCTTCGTCGGCAGGGTGTCCGTGAGCGCCAGCCGGGGGACGAGCGCCGCCGGCAGCTCCTCGGCCAGGCGCTGGCGGGCGGCCTCCAGGTCGAGGTCCTCCGGCGCCCCGACGGGCACGAGGTAGCCGACCAGGATCTGATGTCCGGCCGGAGTGGTCTGCACGGCGGCGGCACCGCCCTGGACGCCGGGCAGGGACTGCAGGGCCGCGTCGACCTCGCCCAGCTCGATGCGGCGGCCGCCGAGCTTCACCTGGTCGTCCGCGCGGCCGACGAAGAGCAGGCCGGCCGGGTCGAACACCACGAGGTCCCCGGAGCGGTAGGCGCGCTCCCAGCCGAGGGTGTCCATGGGGGCGTACTTCTCGGCGTCCTTGGCCGGGTCCAGGTAGCGGGCCAGGCCGACGCCTCCGATGATCAGCTCGCCGGTCTCGCCCTCGGCCACGGGGACTCCGGTGGCGGGGTCGACGACGGCCAGGTCCCAGCCGTCCAGGGGCAGGCCGATGCGGACGGGGCCCTCGCCGGTCATCTCGGCGGCGCAGGCCACCACGGTCGCCTCGGTGGGGCCGTAGGTGTTCCAGACCTGTCGGCCCTCCTCGGCCAGGCGGGCGGCGAGCTCGGGCGGGCAGGCCTCGCCGCCGAAGATCAGCAGGCGGACGTTCGCCATCGCCTCGGAGGGCCACATCGCGGCCAGGGTCGGCACGGTGGAGACCGCCGTTATGCGCCGCTCGGCCAGCCAGGGGCCGAGGTCCATGCCCGAACGGACCAGCGCACGCGGCGCGGGGACCAGGCAGGCGCCGTGCCGCCAGGCCAGCCACATCTCCTCGCAGGAGGCGTCGAAGGCCACGGAGAGCCCGGCGAGCACACGGTCGCCGGGACCCAGCGGGTCGTCCACCAGGAAGAGGTTCGCCTCGGCGTCCACGAACGCCGCGGCGTTCCGGTGCGTGACCGCCACCCCCTTGGGGGTGCCGGTGGAGCCGGAGGTGAAGATGATCCAGGCGTCGTCCTCCGGGTCCGGACGGCGGGCACCCGGGTGCGCGGCCGTCGTCGTGGTCTCCCCGTCCGCGCCGATCGCCGTGACGGGCTCCGGGGCGGGGGTGCCCTCGGGCAGGGCCAGCGTGTGCTCGTCGGTGAGCACGCCGGACACCTGGGCCTCGCCGAAGACGAGGCGGGCGCGCTCGTCCGGGTCGTCCGCGTCCACGGGGACGTAGGCGCAGCCGGCGGCGAGCACGCCAAGGATGGCCACGTACAGGTCCGCGGTGCCGGAGGGGGATGCGGACGCCGATGCGCTCGCCGGCGCCGACGCCGGCGCGGCGAGGCGGTCGGCGCAGGCCTCGGCGCGCTCGACCAGGTCGGTGTACTCGAGGACCTGGACGCCGTCGTCGAGGGCGGGGGCGTCGGGGTGTTCGGCGGCGGTGGCGGTCAGGACGTCCCACAGGGTCCGCGGCGCGGGTGCGCGGTCTCCTCCGGGCAGCTGGGGTCGGTGCGGTGCGGTCACCGGTTCCTCCGTCGGGTGAGAGGGCCTGGGCATGCGGTCACGCGCGGGCACGGCGTGGATCGCCGTCCTGCATCCTAAGTCCCGGGACACGGCCGGCCGCGGAAGGCGCACCCCGACCCTGGCCGGGGCGGCGAGTCG
>NZ_JBNFOB010000157.1:0-5598 GCF_057364565.1 Micrococcus sp. LASM2_SD2
CTGGGCGGGGGCGACCTGGGCCGGGGCGTGCCCCGGCGGGACGGAGGACGCCGCGGCGCGGGCCTCGTCCAGTTCGGCACGGGCCTGCTTGAGCTCGGAGCGCAGCCCGTCCCGCTCCGCCGTCAGGGAGCGCAGCTCCCCGGAGACCTCGTCGAGGTAGTCGTCCACATCCTCGATCAGGTAGCCCTCCGCGAACTTGGTGCGGCGGAACTGCTTGTTGATGAGGTCCTCCCACGTCAGCGGCATGGTGACTCTCCTTCGGGGTACGGCACGGACCCCTGAAGGGTCCACAGGCGACGGACATGCGGTCCGGGGCGGACCGGAACCGTCCGTCAGGCTACCATCGGGCGGCCGGTCGCCCACCGGCGCGGGGACGGGGCCGCGGGTCGGTCAGACCAGGGCCCGGACGATCAGCTTCAGGACGACCACCGCGAAGAACAGCACCAGGAAGGCCATGTCCAACTGGACGCCGCCCAGGTTCAGCGGAGGGAGCCGGCGGCGGATGGCGCCCAGCGGCCGGTCCGTCACGCCGTAGATCGCGCTCGCGACCACGAGGACGATCCCAGACGGGCGCCAGTGCGGGGCGAACGACGTGACGACGTCGAACACGATCCGGACGATCAGCACGGCCTGGAAGACCGTGAGGAGGATGTACAGCCCGGCGAGCAGCAGCGGCATCGTGGCGGATCAGTCCTCGGAGAAGAGGGCGCCGTGCTCGCCGCCGTCCTCGCCGTCCTCGCCCATGACCTCCACGGTGGACGGGGTCAGGAGGAACACCTTGTTGGTGATGCGGGAGATCGAGCCGTGCAGGCCGAACACGAGGCCCGCGGAGAAGTCCACGAGACGCTTGGCCTCGTTGTCCCCCAGCTCGGTGACGTTCATGATCACCGGCATCCCGGAGCGGAACGCCTCGCCGATCGACTTGGCGTCGTTGTAGGACCGCGGGTGCACGGTGGTCAGGGTACGCACGGGGGCTCCTTCGCTGGCCGACGCGGCGGCACGCTTGATCGGGGTGACGGGGGCGCGGTACTCCTGCTCGGAGCCCTCCGCGCGGGACGGGCGCGAGACCTGCTCCGGCGACGCCGGATGGCTGCCCTCGGCACGGGCCGGACGCGGATCGCGGTCGCGCTCGGACGAGGACGTGCGCGCCTGCGGCTCATCGGCGGGACGCTGCTCACGGGCAGGGGCCTGGGCCGGGGCGGCGGGGCGCTCCTCCGCGGCGGACTCTCGGCGCTCGCGGGGCTCCGGACGCGGGGTCTCGTCGTACTCCTCGCCGTCGGCCAGGCCGAGGTAGATCATCGTCTTCTTCAGGGCACCGGACATGCGTCAGTTCCTTCGGGGAGGGGCGGCCCGCTGAGCGGACGGTGCGGCACCGCCATGGCCATTCGGTCGGTGGCGTCGCGGCCCGGCGACGGGATCCCGAGGCCGGCGTGGTCGACGCGCTGTCGCGACAACGCTATCCCAGGTCTGCGCGGCGCCCGAGGATGTCCGAGCCGATCCGCAGGTGTGTCGCCCCGGCCGACACCGCCGCCTCGAGGTCCGCCGTCATCCCCATCGACAGCCAGGCGGCCTCCGGGTGGTCCTCCCGCAGGCGTGCGGCGAGGTGTGCGGCGCGGGCGAAGGACTTGGCCGGCTCGATGCCGCGCGGAGCCACGCACATCAGGCCGCGCAGGCGGAGGCGGGGCGTGGAGGCGATCCCGGCCGCCAACGCGGCGACGTCCTCCGGCGCGGCACCGCCGCGGCCGCCGATGCCGTCCGTGGGTCGCTCCTCGTCCGGACGTGGGTCCACGTCCACCTGGATCAGGCAGTCCAGGTCCTCACGCGCGGGCACCTCCCCGGCGGCGGCGCGCTCGGCACGGACCTGCATCGCACGTCCCAGGGCGTCCACGAGGGAGGAGCGGTCCACCGAGTGCACTGCGGCGGCGTAGCGCACCGCGTGCTTGGCCTTGTTCGACTGCAGCTGGCCGATGAAGTGCCATGCGGGCACGGCGAGGCCGGCCTCCGCGCACAGCCGCTCCACCTCCGTCGCCTTGGGCCTGGCCTCCTGGTCCCGGTTCTCCCCCACGTCGGCGACCCCGCGGCGGACGAGTTCGACCACGTCCTCGGCCGGATGGGTCTTCGTCACCGCGATCAGGGCGGGACGGTCCGCGCGCCCGGCGGCCGCGCAGGCGGCGTCGATGCGGGCGGTCACCCGCTCCAGGCCTGCGGCGATCTCGGTTGCACGGTCGGGGGGTGACGGCGGGGCGGGGGTCGGTCACGGGGTCCTCCAGACGAGTCCGGCGAAGCGGCCGCGGCCCGGGGCGCGGCGGTGGGAGAAGAGGAGCTCGTCCTCCACGGTGCACCGGTCGATGCGTTCGACGTCGACACCACGGGCCGTGAGGACGGCGTGCGCCCCGGCGGGCAGGTCGAGTGCAGGGGTGCCCCACGAGGTCTCCGCCGCGGCCTCCGGCAGCCGTGCGACGGACTCGTCGCGCATCTGCGCGGGCACCTCGTAGCACCGGCCGCAGACACCCCGGGCCGATCCAACGCGCGGATCGGCCCGACGGCCGCGGCCGCGGAGATGCCGCGCTCCCGGCGGAGCCGTTCCAGGCTGTCCAGGGTGTTCTGCAGGACGCCGTCCAGCAGACCCCGGCGACCGGCGTGGGCGACGGCCGTGGCACCCGTGACGGGGTCGGCGAACACGACCGGCAGACAGTCCGCGACCATGATCGCCAGCGGCTGCGAGCCGTCCGCGCAGACGAGGGCGTCCCCGGTCCGGACCGGTCCGGTCGCCCAGCCGCTGCCGTCGGCGACCACGACGTCCGCCGAGTGGATCTGGTCCACGAAGGCCGTGGACCCCGGCGCCACACCCATCGCTTCCTCGAGCCGGGTGCGCGCGCCGACGACTCCCTCGCGGGCCCAATCGCGCTCCGCACCGGAGCCGTCCGGCAGGACGTGGAAGGCGAGGTTGCCGGCCTCCGCCGACGTGAAGGCCACATGGACCGGGCCTCCGCCGGCGTCCGCCTCACGAAGAAACACGAACGGGCCGGAGGACGCGGCGGCGTCCTCCGACCCGAGCAGGTGGTCGTGCACGGTCTCAGATCACTTCAGGAAGTCCGGCACGTCCAGGTCCGAGCCGCCCGAGCCGAGATCCGGCTCGACGACGGTCGGCAGGTCCTGCTGCGCGCGGCGCGGAGCCTGCTGCTGCGACTGCTGGGAGCCTTGCTGGCCCTGGGACTGACCCTGGCCGCCGAACTGGGAGTTGCCCGCGACGCCGCCCTGGGAGCCCTGGTTCAGCGGGACCGTGCCCGGCACGGACGGACGCGACTGCTGCGAGCCCTGCTGGCCGGCGGACTGCTGCGAGCCCTGCTGGCCGGCGGACTGCTGCGAGCCCTGCTGGCCGGCGGACTGCTGCGAGCCCTGCTGGCCGCCGGACTGCTGGGAGCCCTGCTGGCCGATGGAGGACTGGCCCGGGATCGACTGCTGGCCGGAGCCGTAGGCGGACGGGGCGGAGGTGACGTCCACCTTGTCGAAGCCCGCGGCGATGACGGTGACGCGCACCTCGTCGCCCAGCGCGTCGTCGATGACGGTGCCGAAGATGATCTTGGCCTCCGGGTGGGCGACCTCCTGCACGAGGCGTGCGGCCTCGTTGATCTCGAACAGGCCGAGGTCGGAGCCGCCCTGGATGGAGAGCAGCACGCCGTGGGCGCCGTCGATGGAGGCCTCCAGCAGCGGCGAGGCGATGGCGAGCTCCGCCGCCTTGACCGCGCGGTCCTCGCCCTGCGCGTGGCCGATGCCCATCAGCGCCGAGCCGGCGCCCTGCATGACGGACTTGACGTCCGCGAAGTCGAGGTTGATCAGGCCCGGCGTGGTGATGAGGTCGGTGATGCCCTGGACACCGGACAGCAGGACCTGGTCCGCCTGGCGGAAGGCGTCCATGACGGAGACGTTGCGGTCCGAGATGGACAGCAGGCGGTCGTTCGGGATCACGATCAGGGTGTCGACCTCGTCGCGCAGCGCGTCGATGCCGTTCTCGGCGGAGTCTGCGCGACGACGGCCCTCGAAGGTGAACGGACGCGTCACGACACCGATGGTCAGCGCGCCCAGGGAGCGGGCGATGCGGGCGACCACGGGGGCGCCGCCGGTGCCGGTGCCGCCGCCCTCGCCGGCGGTCACGAACACCATGTCCGCCCCGCGGAGCACCTCCTCGATCTCCTCGGCGTGGTCTTCGGCGGCCTGCCGGCCGACCTCCGGGTTCGCGCCGGCGCCGAGGCCGCGCGTGAGCTCGCGGCCGACGTCCAGCTTGACGTCGGCGTCGGACATCAGCAGAGCCTGCGCGTCAGTGTTGATCGCGATGAATTCGACGCCGCGCAGGCCGACCTCGATCATGCGGTTCACGGCGTTGACGCCGCCGCCGCCGATGCCGACGACCTTGATGACGGCCAGGTAGTTCTGGGGTGCAGCCACGGTGTTCAGTCCCTTGTCTTCAGTCTCGATATGAGCCGGTGCCGGCGCGGAGCGGGTCGGCGCCGTGCCGGGTGCGAGGACTCCGCACCGCCTCCCGATCCCCAGGACTTCGACCAATGGTTGAAGGTTTCCCGGAGGGGCCGAGGGGGGCGTGGAGCCACCCGACGTTCAGGGCAACGTTAGCGCCACGGCAGACCCCGGCGCAAAGCGTCCAGGTGCGGATTGACGCGGGATCGAGCGCCCCGGCTTCAACCTTCACGTGATTCTTGAACGGATGTAGGGTCGCACGCCTCTCCCGAGGGGCGGCAGGACGCCGTCGCGCAGACCTTCACCTTCACCCTCTACTTCACGCCTGTGAACTCGGGGGATCGGGTCCGCGACGACAGGTCACACCGCCGGCGGGTCGTCGACGGGGTCAGCGGGTGACGGGGCGGTCAGGGACGGACACGTCGATCACCCCGACCGGGTCCTCGTCCGTGCGGTCGAGCAGCGACTCCACCACCGCGGCCTTCACCTGCGGCTGGTCGGCGCCTCCCCAATGGACGACCGGACCCTCCTCCACGGAGAGCTCGATCGCCTCTGCCCCCGAGGCGTCGACGCGGTCGATCCGCCCGCGGAGGTCGTCCGGGAGTGCGGCGACCGCCTCGGCGACCGCCCGCCGCGTCTGCTCGTCCGCCCGCAGCACGCCCGCGGTGACGGGGACCAGACGCTCCCCGCGAGCGCCCGCTGCGGGACCTCGCGGAGCACGGCGCCGTCGTCCATGAGCACGTGGGCGGCGCCGTCCGTGCCCCGGACGGCAACGGGCCGGCGTTCCCGGACCGTCACCTGGAGCCCGGTCGGCGGGGCGGCGATGACATCGAGCGACTCGACGCCCGGGAGGTCTCCGGCGAGGTCGGCGACGTGTCCGCGCCCGATCTGGGGAAGCGGCACCCCGTGGAGCAGCTCCAGCCGCTCGAGGACGTCGCCTCGGTCCACCAGACGGGTGCCGTCGACCTCGATGCGGTCCACGGCGAGCACCGGCGAGAAGTAGAGCACGAGGGCACCGGCCACCAGGCCCACCAGCGCCAGGGCGGCGAGCAGCCAGCGCAGCCACCGCCGCGGACGGCGTGCCGGCTCCGGGAAGGCGACGACGTTCTCCGGCGCCGGCCGACC
>NZ_JBNFOB010000158.1:0-5590 GCF_057364565.1 Micrococcus sp. LASM2_SD2
CGGCAGGGCGCTCACGCGCCCGGAGGGATCCGCCACGTCCCGGGCGAGGACGGCGCGCATGGACTCCGACGGCTCGACCGCCGCCACGAAGCGCACCTGGTCCGCGGGCCGGGCGGCGAGCAGACGGGTGAACAGACCGGTGCCGGCGCCCAGGTCCACCACGTCCAGCGGCGCCCCGAGGTCCGCGAGGACCCAGTCCACCGCGGCGGACGGGTAGGAGGGGCGGACGGCGTCGTAGTGCTCGCCCTCCTCCGCCGTGACGTCGAAGGGGTTCACCCCCTGCGTGCGGGTGATCGCGGCCCTGCCCGGCAGGGACGGGACCGGTCGCGCGGACGGCGAGGGGCCGTCGTCGGGAAGGGTCACGAGGAGGCGAGGATCGCGCGGACCTGCTCTACGTCCTGGTGCATCTGGGCGACCAGCTTCTCCACACCCTCGTAGGCGACCATGCCGCGGATGCGGGCGACGAACTCGACGTCGATGCGCTTGCCGTAGAGGTCGAAGTCCTCGACCCGCTCGTCCGGGCGATCGATCACATGGGCCTCCACCACGCGGCGCACGCCCTCGAAGGTGGGGTTGGTGCCGATGGAGATCGCGGCGGGCCAGACCGTGCCGTCCCCCTCGTGCACCCGGCCGGCATAGACGCCGTCCGCGGGGATCATGCCCTCGGAATCGGCGGCCAGGTTGGCGGTGGGGAAGCCGAGCTCGCGGCCGCGGGCGTAGCCGTGCACGACCTCGCCGGAGACCACGTGGTTGCGGCCCAGCACGGCGGCGGCCTCCGCCACGTCCCCGGCGGTGAGCGCCTCGCGGACCCAGGTGGAGGAGCAGCGCCGGTCAGGATGCTCGGGCACGTCCGCGGGGAACTCGTCCACCGCGATGACCTCGAAGCCGTGGGTGCGGCCGAGGTCCACCATGGTGCCGAAGTCACCGGAGTTGCGGTGGCCGAAGCGCACGTCGTGGCCGACCACCACCGCGACGGCGTGCAGGCCGTCCACGAACATGGACGTCACGAACTCCTCCGGCGTCTGCCGGGCGAACTCGAGGGTGTAGTGCTGCTGCAGCACCGCGTCCACGCCGGTCTGGGCCAGCAGGTCGATGCGCTGGCGCGGGCTGACGATGTCCTCGTGCGGTGCCTCCGGCTGGTGCACGGCCCGCGGATGCGGGGCGAACGTCACCACCACGGCCGCGTGGCCGCCGGCGCGGGCGCGTTCCACCACGGAGGTGAGCACCTTGCGGTGGCCGCGGTGCACGCCGTCGAAGTTGCCCAGCGCCACCACGGTGCCGGGCAGGTCCGCCGGCACCTCGTCCAGAGACGTCCACACCTGCATTCAGGACTCCTTCGGCTCACGGTGGGCCAGCAGCCACACCAGGCCCACGATCGGCAGCACCAGCGGAACGTAGCCGTAGCCGGCGCCGAAGCGGGACCACACGGTGTCGTCCGCGAACAGCTCCGGGTGCAGCACCGTGGCCAGGCCCACGCCCACCACGCCCACCAGCTCGATGAGCACGGCCGCCAGGGAGACGAGCCAGGCGGTGCGGCCGGTGCGGGCCAGGGACAGGGTGGCGACGATGTAGACGACCGCGGCGAACGCCGAGAGGACATAGGCCACGGGGGCGCGGTCGAAGTGGCTGAGGATCTGGAACAGGCTGCGGGCCAGCGCCGAGAGGGCGAAGACCGCGTAGACCATCACGATGATCCGGCCCAGGCCCTGGTTGCGCCGGGGCGGGGCGGTGTCGGTCTGCCGGGCGGTGTCGGTCTGCCGGGCGGTGCGCATGGTCCTCCTCACCACTGTCCGTACCAGATGACCTGCATGCGGTGGAGCATGACCACCACGGTGGGACCGGCCACGGCCATCACCACGTTGGCCCACCGGGTCTTGTCCGTGATGGCCCAGGCGAGCGCGATCGGCGGGACGATCAGCGCCGTGAGCACGTATCCCCAGAACTCCCAGCCCGGCCCGTTGAGGGTGTCCCCGCCCAGCTGGCGGACGATCGCGGCGCCGCCGTAGACGAGCAGGAACAGCTCCACCGCGGCGACCGAGAGGATCGCGGAGTCCGCCGGGTAGCGACGGAGGACGGCGGCCACCAGGCAGACGAGCAGGGACAGCACGCCGATCACGGTGCCGGTCCAGAACCAGGCGTCCAGGATCACGGGCGGGCCTCCTTCTGCGCGGAGCCGGTGCCGCCGGTGCCCGGTCCCTCGGCGGGGGCGAACACGAGGTGCGGACGGGCGACGTCCAGCCCGCGGCGGCGGCCGTCCTTCAGCAGGGCGACGACGGTGCCGTCGGCACGGCGGGCGGCGGTGAGCTCCGCGTCGGTGCCGGTGGGGTCGATGGCGCGGCCGAAGGAGAGCTCCTCGGCCTCATGGTCGGTCAGGTCCCGGACGGGGAACAGGTCCGCGGCGGCGGCGGAGAGCCCGGTCATGGCGAAGCCCCCAGCGAGGGCATCGAGGCTGTGGGCGTCAGCCACGTGAAACGGGCCGACCCTCGTGCGCCGCAGCATGGTCAGGTGCCCGCCGACCTCGAGGGCCTCCCCCAGGTCCCGGGCCAGCGCACGGATGTAGGTGCCGGAGGAGCAGTGGACGCGCACGTCCAGGTCCACCACGCGCCCCTCGTCCAGGCGGCGCACCTCGAGGACGTCGAAGGAGTGCACGGTGACGGGACGGGCGTCCAGCTGCACGTCCTCGCCCGCGCGGACGCGGTCGTAGGCGCGGCGGCCGGCCACCTTCACGGCGGACACGGCGGAGGGGACCTGCTCGATGTCCCCGGTAAGGAGGGCGACCTGCTCGGCCACGCGCTCCTCAGTGACGGCGTTCGCCAGGCGGGTCTGGACGACCTCGCCCTCGGCGTCGTCGGTGACGGTGGAGACCCCGAGACGGATCGTGGCCTCGTAGACCTTGTCCGTGCCGGTGATGGACGTCAGCAGGCGGGTGGCCTTGTTGACCCCGACCACGAGCAGGCCCGTGGCCATGGGGTCGAGGGTGCCGGCATGGCCGACCTTGCGGGTCCCTGCCAGCCGGCGGACGCGGCCGACCACGTCGTGCGAGGTCCAGCCGGCCGGCTTGTCGACGAGGACAACCCCCGACGCCTCGGTGCCCGGGGCGTCGGGGGCTGCTGCGGTGCGCTGAGAGCTCACTGTCGGTGGGACCTCAGGCGCGCTCGTCGTCGTTCTGGTCCGCGTGGCGGTACGGATCCTCCTCACCGGCGAAGGCGGCGCCCTCGCTGGACCTGGCGATCTCCGCGTCCCGCTCCCGGGCCGCGCGCAGCACCTCTTCGAGGTGGGCGGCGGCCTCGGGGACGGTGTCCGCGACGAACTCGAGGGTGGGCACCAGGCGGATCGTCAGGTTCCGGCCGACCTCGCGGCGCAGGATCCCTCGGTTGTCCTGGATGCCCTGGTGGGCGGCGGCGACGGTGTCGTCGTCGCCCAGCACGGTGTAGTACACGGTGGCGTGCTGGAGGTCGTTGGTCACGCGGACCTCCGTCACGGTCACCGGCTCCACCCGGTCGTCCTTCACACTGCGCCGCAGCGCCTCGGCCACGAGGACCTTGATGCGCTGGGCCAGCTTGGCTGCACGTGCCGGATCGGCCATGAGCTCACTTCCTTCCTGGGGACTGCGGTGACGTCCCTGCGCGGGGCGCAGGTCAGTCGCGCGGCTTCTCCTGCATCTCGAAGGTCTCGATGATGTCGCCTTCCTTGATGTCGTTGAAGCTGCCCAGGCCGATGCCGCACTCGTAGCCCTCGCGGACCTCGGTGGCGTCGTCCTTGAAGCGGCGCAGCGAGTCGATCTTGAGGTTGTCCGAGACCACCACGCCGTCGCGCACCAGGCGGGCCTGGGCGTTGCGGCGGATGAGGCCCGAGCGGACGATCGAACCGGCGATGTTGCCCCACTTGGAGGAGCGGAACACCTCGCGGATCTCGGCCGAGCCCAGCTCGACCTCCTCGTACTCCGGCTTGAGCATGCCCTTGAGGGCGGACTCGATGTCGTCGATCGCGTCGTAGATCACCGAGTAGAACCGCATGTCCACGCCCTCCTTGTCGGCCAGCTCGCCCACGCGCTCGGCGGGACGGACGTTGAAGCCGATGATGATGGCGTTGTCCACGGTGGCCAGGTTGACGTCGTTCTGGGTGATCGCACCCACACCACGGTGGATGACGCGCAGCTGGACCTCGTCGTCGCCGACGTCGATCTTGAGCAGCGAGTCCTCCAGGGCCTCGACCGGACCGGCCGCGTCGCCCTTGATGATGAGGTTGAGGGTGTCGATCTTGCCCTCGGCGACCGCCTGGTCGAACTCCTCGAGCGTGATGCGCTTGCGGCGCTTGGCCAGCTGGGCGTTGCGCTCGGCGGCCTCGCGCTTCTCGGCGATCTGACGGGCGGTGCGCTCGTCCTCGGTCACCAGGAAGCTGTCGCCGGCGCGCGGCACCGAGGACAGGCCCAGGACCTGGACGGGACGCGAGGGCAGGGCTTCCGTGACGGCCTCGCCGTTCTCGTCGAACATGGCACGGACGCGGCCGTGGGCGGTGCCCACCACCACGGTGTCGCCGATGCGCAGCGTGCCGGTCTGGACCAGCACGGTGGCCACGGCGCCGCGGCCCTTGTCCAGGTTGGCCTCGATGGCCACGCCGCGGGCGTCCTTGGACGGGTTGGCGGTCAGCTCCAGGGCCGCATCCGCGGTGAGCAGGATGGCCTCCAGCAGCTGGTCGATGTTCTGGTTCTGGCGCGCGGAGACGTCGACGAACATGGTCTCGCCGCCGTACTCCTCCGGCACCAGGCCGTACTCGGTCAGCTGGCCGCGGATCTTGTCCGGGGCGGCGCCGTCCTTGTCGATCTTGTTGACGGCGACCACGATCGGCACGTCGGCGGCCTGCGCGTGGTTCAGGGCCTCCACGGTCTGCGGCATGACGCCGTCGTCCGCGGCGACCACGAGCACGGCGATGTCGGTGACCTTGGCACCGCGGGCACGCATGGCGGTGAACGCCTCGTGGCCCGGGGTGTCGATGAAGGTCAGGCGACGCTCGTCGCCCTCGTGCTGCACTCCCACCTGGTAGGCACCGATGTGCTGGGTGATGCCGCCGGCCTCGCCCTCGATGACGTTCGAGGAGCGGATGGCGTCCAGGAGTCGGGTCTTGCCGTGGTCCACGTGGCCCATGACGGTCACGACCGCCGGACGGGGCTCCAGATCCTCGTCGTCCTCGTTGGCCTCCTCGGCCTCGAGGTCGATGTCGAACGCCTCCAGCAGCTCCTTGTCCTCGTCCTCCGGGGACACGATCTGCACCTTGTAGCCGAGCTCGTCGCCCAGCAGCTGGAAGGTGTCCTCGTCCAGGGACTGGTTGGCGGAGGCCATCTCACCGAGGGTGAACAGCACCTTCACCAGGTCGGCGACGTCCGCGCGGATCTTCTCGGCGAAGTCGGCGAGGGAGGCTCCCCGGCGCAGGCGCAGCACGGTGCTGCCGTCGCCCTTGGGGATCTTCACGCCGCCGATCTCGCGGGTGTGCTGCTGCTCGAACTCCTGACGCTTCGCGCGCTTCGACTTGCGTCCCTTGCGCGGGCCGCCCGCCACGGCCAAAGGCGCCCTGGGCGTTGCGCGCCGCGGCC
>NZ_JBNFOB010000159.1:0-5578 GCF_057364565.1 Micrococcus sp. LASM2_SD2
CCCCGCCGCCCCGGCGCCTGGCGGACGCGGCCGCGGACGTGGACCGCGTCAGTGGCCGATGTGACCGCCGACGCACGGGCCGCATCCGCCTCGGCTTCGCCAGCACCTCGAACCACCGGCACGTCGGCCGCCTGGCCCGCAAGGTGAAGGCCGACCACCCGGGCCTCGCCCTCGAGCTGCACTCCGCACAGTTCTCCCACCAGGGCTTCTCCCGCGTGATGGACGGCCACCTGGACCTGGCGATCGGCCGCTGGGACCACCTGCCGCCGGAGCTGGACTCGGTGCTGCTGCGCCGCGAGGAGGTGCTCGCCGCTCTGCCCGTGGACCACCGCCTCGCCCACCGGGAGGAGGTCGCGTTCGCCGAGCTCGCGGACGAGGACTGGATCGTGCTGCCCACCGGCGTCAGCGCCGCCCTGCACCATCGCTTCACGTCCCTGTCCCTCTCGGCCGGCGTGATCCCGCGGGTGATCGAGACGGCCCCGGACTCCTGGACCATGCTCGTACTCGTGGCCGCCGGCAACGGCGTCGGCTTCAGCATGGAGACCGTCCGGGACAACGCCCACCACGAGTCCGGCGTCCGCTTCGTCCGCCTCTCCGGCCCGGCCGACCCCATGGACATGCGCATGATCTGGCGCCGGGACCATGACTCCGCCGCGCTCCGTTCCGTGGTGGACGCCTCGGTGGCGGTCTTCCAGCACGACGACGGCTCCCCCGCCTCCGCCTCGCCCGTCACCGACGGCTGAGCCTCACCCGATTCAGACCAGAACGGTCATACCGACTCTTGATAGAGACATGAGGTGACGTCAGGGGCGGGGCCGCACCCCACCGCAGGCGACAGAGCAGGGTGAGGGCGCCGTCGTCGTGGTTCCGTCCCTGTCAGCGCCGGAACGGCGCGCCTAGAGTGAACGGGAGAGAACCCGCGCGGCATCGGAGCCGCAGCACCTGCCAGGAGGAACCGTGCCCAAGCACCCCACCGACCTGATGGACATCGAGTCGCAGCTGTCCGCCGAGGAGATCGCGGTCCGGGACCGCGTCGCGGACTTCGTGGACCGTCGCGTCCGCCCGAACATCGCCACGTGGTTCGACGAGGCCACGCTGCCGCTGGAGATCGTGCCGGAGATGGCCGAGCTCGGCCTGTTCGGCATGCACCTTCAGGGCTACGGCTGCGCCGGCCGCACCGCCACCGAATACGGCCTGGCCATGCAGGAGATGGAGGCCGGCGACTCCGGCCTGCGCACCGTGGTGTCCGTGCAGGGCTCCCTCGCGATGTCCGCGATCCACAAGCACGGCTCCGAAGAACAGAAGAAGACCTGGCTGCCGCAGATGGCCGCCGGCGACGCCCTCGGCTTCTTCGGCCTCACCGAGCCGACCGCCGGCTCCGACCCGGCCTCCATGACCACCCGCGCCCGCCTCGAGGGCGAGGAGTGGGTCCTGGACGGCGCCAAGCGCTGGATCGGCCTGGCCTCCGTGGCCACGCTCGGCGTGATCTGGGCGAAGGTCTCGGACGAGGACGCCGCGAAGGCCGACTCCGCCGGCGGCCTCGGCCTGGAGCTGCGCGAGGGCAAGGGCGGCGAGCAGGTCCGCGGGTTCATCGTGCCGACGGACACCGAAGGCTTCACCGCCACCCCCATCACCCGGAAGATGTCCATGCGCGCCTCCCTGCAGTGCGACATCACCCTGGAGGGCGCCCGCCTCCCGCTGGACGCGATCATGCCGAAGCACCCGGGCCTGCGCGGCCCGTTCATGTGCCTGTCCGAGGCCCGCTACGGCATCGCCTGGGGTGCCATGGGCGCCGCCCGCGACTCCATCGAGGCCGCGCTGGACTACTCCAAGGAGCGGCTGCAGTTCGGCAAGCCGCTCTCCGGCTACCAGCTGACCCAGAAGAAGCTCGCGGACATGACCCTGCAGCTCGCCACCGGCCAGCTGCTCGCCCTGCGCCTCGGCCGCGCCAAGGACGAGGGCACCCTCACCCCCGCGATGATCTCCGTGGCGAAGCTGAACAACTGCCGCACCGCGATCGAGATCTGCCGCGAGGCGAGGACCATCCTGGGCGGCAACGGCATCACCGGCGACTACTCGCCGCTGCGCCACGCCAACAACCTCGAGTCCGTGCGCACCTACGAGGGCACGGACGAGGTCCACACCCTGATCGTGGGCCAGGCGCTCACCGGTGAGGCGGCGTTCCGCGGCTGACGCGGGGGCTGCGGAGGGTGCGGGGGCTGCGGCGCCGGAGCCCGGTGCTGCGGCCTCGGCGCCGTGCGTGATGAGGGCGAAGGTTCCCGTCATTCGTGAGGAATGACGGGAACCTTCGCCCTCACTCTCGTCTAGACGGGGGGTGGAGTCAGTCGGCGACCTTCTCGGCGGCGGCCTCGTCGTCACCGTCGGCGGCGAGCTGGCCGCAGGCGCCGTCGATCTCCTTACCGCGGGTGTCCCGGAGGGTGCAGGGGATGCCGGCATCCTCGAGACGCTGCACGAACTCCCGCATCACCGCCGGCTCCGAGGAGGTCCAGATGGAGCCCGGGGTCGGGTTCAGCGGGATGGGGTTCACGTGCACCCAGCCCTTGCCGCGTGCGTTGAGCTTCTTCGCCAGAAGGTCGGCACGCCACGGGTGGTCGTTCATGTCCTTGATGAGCGCGTACTCGATGGACACGCGGCGGCCGGTGGCCTGGAAGTACTCGTAGGCGGCGTCGATCGCCTCGTCCGCCTTCCACCGGGAGTTCACGGGGATGAGCTCGTCGCGCAGCTCGTCGTCCGGGGCGTGCAGGGACAGGGCGAAGGTCACCGGGACCTTCTCCTGTGCCAGCTTCCGGATGGCCGGGACGAGGCCCACGGTGGAGACGGTGATGTGGCGGGCGGACATGCCCAGGCCCTCCGGGGCCGGGTCCACCATGCGGTGCACGGCGGCCATGAGGCGCTTGTAGTTCGCCAACGGCTCGCCCATGCCCATGAACACGATGTTGGTGACGCGCTCGGCGTTGTGGCCCGTCTTCCGCCTGCCGCCCAGCTCGCCGGCGGCGATCACCTGGTTGGCGCGGACCACCTGCTCCACGATCTCCGCGGCGGACATGTTGCGGGTCAGGCCGTTCTGGCCGGTGGCGCAGAAGGGGCAGTTCATGCCGCAGCCGCACTGCGAGGACACGCAGAGGGTCACGCGGCCCGGGTAGCGCATGAGCACGGACTCCACGAGCGCGCCGTCGAACAGGCGCCAGAGGAACTTGATGGTGGCGCCGTCGTCGGTCTTCAGGCGGCGGACCTCGGTGAGCAGCGGCGGGAAGAACGCCTCGGCGATCTCGGCGCGCTTGTCCTTGGGCAGATCGGTCATCTGCTCCGGGTCCGTGGTGTGGTGCTCGAAGTAGTGCACGGAGAGCTGCTTGGCGCGGAACGCCGGCAGGCCGATCTCCTTGGCCTTGGCCTGACGCTCCTCCAGGGTCATGTCCGCCAGGTGCTGCGGAGGCTGCTTCACGCGCGGCTGCTTGAACTGCAGCAGCGGACGACCGGCGGAGTCGGCGGCCTGGGTCCAGCCCTCGGCCTGGGGACGCACCTGGGGTCGCTCGGCGGGGGCAGCGGTGCGGGTGCGGGGGTTCGGGCGGCGGGGGCTCTTGTCACTCATCCCGGCCATTGTCCCACCTCGACGTGCGGGAGGTCAGGTGCCTGCGGTCACGGAGGCGGTCTGGGCGAACTCGACGGTTTCCCGAACGAAAACGCCAGGGGCGTTCACTCGCGCACGTGCACGACCCGGTCCCGCCCCGCCAGGAACCCGAACACCGCGGCCAGCGTCCCCGTGCACGCGAACAGCACCGCCGCCGGCACATAGGACCCGGTCACGGCGAACAGCTGGCCCACCAGGAACGTCCCCGAGGAGCCGAGCGTGTACCCCACGCCCTGCATCATCCCGGACAGCCGCGACGCCATCGTAGCCGTCGCCGTCCGCAGCCCGATCATCGTCAGCGCCACCGCGGTGAGCGCCCCCTGCCCCACGCCGAGCATCGCGGCCCACACGCCCATCGCGCCCATCGGCCCGACGATCACCAGCGCAAATCCCGCCCCCGTCAGCGCCGCCGCGGCCACCGCCAGCCAGGACTGCCGCCGCATCCGCGCCGCGATGATCGGCGCGATCAGCGACCCGGCCACCTGCAGCATGATCGACGCCGCCACCACCGTCCCGGCCGCGCCCGCGTCCATCCCGCGGTGCCGCAGGATCGGCGCCATCCACGCGAACACCGCGAACGAGCTCATCGCCTGCGCCGCCATCATCAGCGTCAGCCACCAGGCGGTCCGGGACCGCAGCGGACTCGGCTCCGCCTCCGGGTGGGGCACGACGACGGCACCCGCCTCCGCCGGTCCGTCCGCCGTGGCGGGACGGTCGGCCCGGTCGGACGCATCCGGCGAGGAGGTGAGGGGCGTGGCGGAGGGACGGGTCCGTCGTCGGGAAACGGAGGATGGACGGTGGACGCGGCCCACCAGGCCGCGCATGGACCACAGGGCCGGGGCGATCACGAGCAGGACGAGCACGGCGAACAGCGCCCACGCACCGAGGGCCAGGCGGACGTCTCCGAGGGCGCCGAGCAGCGGCTGCGTGAAGGCGGCGCCCAGGGCGGCGGAGGCGCAGATGGTCATGGTGTAGATGCCGCTCATCAGCCCGATGCTGGAGGGGAAGTCCATCTTCACCACGACCGGCAGGACCACGTTGCCCACCGAGATGCCCAGGGCCGCGGCGAGGGTGCCGACCCAGAGGGGCCAGAGGGCGTCGCCGGCGGGCAGGGAGCGGATGCCGAGACCGAGGGCGATGAGTCCGAGGCCGACGGTGAGTGCGGACCAGGTGCCCCAGCGTCGGGCGAGCAGCGGGACGAAGGGGGCGGCCAGACCCACCACCGTGACCGGCAGGGCGGAGATCAGGGCGACGGCGCCGGACCCCATGCCGGTCAGTGCGGTCCACTCGGTGAGGACCGCGGCGAAGGAGGAGAAGACCGTGCGCAGGTTCAGGGCGACCAGCACCACGCACACGATCAGGTAGACCGTGAAGGCGGTGGAGCGGCGGCTGGCCCAGAGGGCGTCGGGGATCCTGACGTTCACGCGGTCCAGGGTAGACGCCGGGCGGGAGCGAGGTCAGTCCACGTCCGAACGGCGGGCCGCCTCCCGCTCCGCCCGGCGCCGTGCCTGGCGGTGCGCCGGGGCGTTGCCGACGATCAGGCCCGGACGCTGACGCATGTCCCTGCGCTCGATGATGCGCTCCATGGGGCTGCGCAGGACGGCACGGATGATGAAGGGCATCGCGATCAGCGCGAGGACCATGACGCCGACGACGATCCATTCCGTGGTGCTCATGGGCGCCATCCTTCCATCCCGGGCCGCGCGGGGCCGTCCGGTTCGCACACCACAGCGTTTTCGCTCGCGAAACGGGAAGGGCTGCGCGGGGCGGTCCGGTCGGTCCCGCGGCTCAGTCCCGCAGCGTGTGCAGGATCCAGCGGGCGACGCTCCCCTGCACCGCCGCCGGCAGTCGCCGGTACACGGGGACGACGGCTGCCCAGACCCGAGCCTCCCGGCGCCGAGGCCCGGCCGTCCCAGGCCCAGCCCCGCA
>NZ_JBNFOB010000160.1:0-5567 GCF_057364565.1 Micrococcus sp. LASM2_SD2
TGGCCCGGGCGAGGGTGGCGCCGAGCATGACGGCGTCGGCGCCCATGGCGATCGCCTTGACGATGTCGCCGGAGGTGCCCAGGCCGCCGTCGGCGATCACGTGGACGTAGCGGCCGCCGGACTCGTCCATGTAGTCACGGCGCGCCTCGGCGATGTCCGAGATGGCGGTGGCCATCGGCACGCGGATGCCCAGCGCCCGGCGGGTGGTGGAGGACGCGCCGCCGCCGAACCCGACGAGCACGCCGGCCGCGCCGGTGCGCATCAGGTGCAGGGCCGGGGTGTAGCCGCGGCGCCGCCGACGATCACCGGGACGTCGAGCTCGTAGATGAACTTCTTCAGGTCCAGCGGCTCCTTGGCCGTCGAGACGTGCTCGGCGGAGACGGTGGTGCCGCGGATGACGAAGAGGTCCACACCGGCCTCGAGC
This sequence comes from Micrococcus sp. LASM2_SD2, assembly GCF_057364565.1. Lineage (NCBI taxonomy): Bacteria > Bacillati > Actinomycetota > Actinomycetes > Micrococcales > Micrococcaceae > Micrococcus > Micrococcus sp. LASM2_SD2. The sequence continues at coordinate 425 of NZ_JBNFOB010000160.1, forward strand.
ACCGTGCGGTAGAACTCCTGCGTGTGCTGCGGGGTGAGCGAGCCGGCCACCACGACGCCCGATTCGCGGATCTGGTTGAGGCGCTCGGTGATCAGCTCGGCCCGGACCGGCGCGGAGTAGACCTCCTGGAGCCGGCGGGTGACCTCGGGGCTGCCCGGCTCGTCCGGCAGCGAGGCGATCTCCAGCAGCAGCGCCGTGGGGTCCTCGTGGCGGGTCCACAGGCCCTCGAGGTTGAGCACTCCGAGACCGCCGAGGCGCCCCAGGGCGATGGCCGTGTCCGGGGACATCACGGAGTCCATCGGGGCGCCGATCACCGGCATGTCGAACGTGAAGGCGTCGATCTGCCAGGACAGGTTCACGTCCTTCGGGTCACGCGTGCGGCGCGCCGGGACCACCGACACGTCGTCCAGGGAGAAGGCCCTGCGGCCTCGCTTGCCACGTCCGATCTCGATCTCGTTGCTCACCCCTCCAGCCTAGTCCAGAGCGGCCGTCAGGCGGACATGCGACGGCAGCCGGGACGGCGACCGGAGTCGGGGCGGGGAGGGGGAGAGGGGAAGGGGCGGGACCGGTGCGGTCCGCCCCGGCGGTGCGCTCCGGGCCCGCGGCCCGGAGACGTCAGTGACTCCGGTAGTTCGGCGCCTCGACGGTCATCATGATGTCGTGCGGGTGCGACTCCTTGAGGCCCGCCGCGGTGATGCGCACGAAGCGGCCCTGCTCCTTCAGCTGCGGCACGGTGGCCGAGCCGGTGTAGAACATGGTCTGGCGCAGGCCGCCCACCAGCTGGTGGACCACGGCGCCCACTGGGCCGCGGTACGGCACCTGACCCTCGATGCCCTCGGGGATCAGCTTGTCCTCGCTCGGCACATCCGCCTGGAAGTAGCGGTCCTTGGAGAAGGACCGCTTGCCGTTGCGGGTCTGCATGGCGCCCAGGGAGCCCATGCCGCGGTAGGCCTTGAACTGCTTGCCCTGGTAGAAGACCAGGTCGCCCGGGGACTCGGCGGTGCCGGCCAGCAGGGAGCCGAGCATCACGGAGTCCGCGCCGGCCACGAGGGCCTTGCCGATGTCCCCCGAATGCTGCAGGCCGCCGTCGGCGATCACCGGCACACCGGCAGGGATCGCGGCCTTGGCCGCCTCGTAGATGGCGGTGATCTGCGGGACGCCCACGCCGGCCACCACACGGGTGGTGCAGATGGACCCCGGGCCCACGCCGACCTTCACGGCGTCGGCGCCGGCGTCCACGATCGCCTTGGCGCCGGCGTAGGTCGCCGCCTGGCCACCGATCACGTCCACGTGCTTGGCCGCCTTCTCCTTCTTCAGGCGGGCGACCATGTCCAGGACACCGTGGGTGTGGCCGTTCGCGGTGTCCACCACGAGCACGTCCACACCGGTCTCCACGAGCGCCATGGCACGCTCCCAGCCGTCGCCGAAGAAGCCCACGGCACCGCCGACGCGCAGGCGGCCCTCCTCGTCCTTCGCGGCGCCCGGGTACTTCTGCGCCTTGTCGAAGTCCTTGATGGTGATCAGTCCGGTGAGGCGGTCCCTGCGGTCCACCAGCGGCAGCTTCTCCACGCGGTTCTCGGAGAAGAGCTTGAGGACCTCCTCTCGGGAGATGCCCTCACGCGCGGTGACCAGCGGCATGCGGGTCATGGCGGTCTCCACGGTGCGCGTGTCCCACTCCTCGTGCGGGATGAAGCGGGTGTCGCGGTTCGTGATGATGCCCAGCAGGGTGCGGTCCTCGCCCACCACCGGCAGACCGGAGACGCGGTACTGCGCGCACAGGTCGTCCAGCTCGGCGAGTGTGGCGTCCGGACCGATGGTCACCGGATCGGTGATCATGCCGGATTCGGAGCGCTTCACGCGGTCCACGTGGGAGGCCTGGTCCTCGATGGACAGGTTGCGGTGGATGACGCCCATGCCGCCCTGCCGGGCCATGGCGATCGCCAGCGGCGCCTCGGTCACGGTGTCCATGGCTGCGGAGATGATCGGGATGTTCAGGCTGATCCGCTTGGTCAGGCGGGTCGAGACGTCGGCATCGGCGGGGATGACGTCCGTGGCGTTCGGCAGGAGCAGGACGTCGTCATAGGTGAGGCCGAAGAACCCGAACGGGTCGGCGGCGGTGGCGACGGGATCCGGCGAGGGACCAGAGGACGTGACGTTCACGGGCGCAGAACCTTTCGGGTGAGGATCGGGGGGCAGGTGCGTCATGCAGGACGACCGCACCACGCCAGTCTAGACACGGACACGACCGTGGCCCCTGCCGAGGAGGCAGGGAGCGCCTGGCCCTCCGCGCGGACGACGCCGGTCAGAAGATCCCGTTCGAGCGATCGGCCAGCAGTCGCGTCGGGTGGTTGCCCGTCCGGCGGGAGTCGACCATGGTGCCGGCCGCGATCGGCAGGCCGTCGCCGAAGTCCATGGCGAGGTCGGCCTCGTTGTCCCCCAGCCCGGCCCCGGGAGGGTCCCGGAGAACGCCCAGTCGAAGTCGTGGTTCACCGATCCCACCGGCCTGTTGTTCATCGGGTAGGACAGCACCCGCCCGGAACCCCACGACGTGGCGAAGCGAGTGACGGACCGCCCGACGTCGTCCAGGACGGTGTTGTTGCGCACCTGGATGTCGAGCTGCAGCGGATACTCCGGAGAGAAGGTGACGTTGCACGGGGACAGGTTCTTCACGTTCACGTAGACCTGCTGGGCGACCGAATCGCCGACACCGGCCGGCTGGTAGAAGTTGAGCTGCAGCTTCACCGGCTGACCGTCGCAGAGGTAGTTCTGCCGGACGTATGCCTGGGCGGCGGCGAAGGCGTCGTCGATCTGCCTGGTGCACGGGAACGAGGCGGCGACGGAGAGCGCGGCGGTGGCCGCGGCGATCGCGGGGACGGACCAGGCGAGGCCTGAGGTCACGGCGCGACGGGAGAGAGGCGCGGTCATGGGGGTGGCCTCCTTTGCGTCCAGGGCCTCGGAGGTCGTACGCCACCGAGTGCTGAACAACGCCCCCGCTGTGCAGGGTGCATGAAGTTCACCACGGGCAGCTGTGCCGCGACCACCTCTGAGGGCGCCCCGATACCGGGAAGTCCGCCCACTGTGCCGAACCTCACCACTGTTGCTCCGGGTGACCCCGCGGACGGCCCCCGGCCTGAGCACGGCCTATGCTCGCCCGATGACGTCGCAGAGCTCCTCCCCCACGTCCTCGTCTCCGCGCGCGGACACGAGGCCCGCCCACCGGTCCCCCTGGTACACCCGTTTCGGCCCGCAGATCCTCATCGCCCTCGTGCTGGGCCTGGCCCTGGGCCTGCTCGCCCGCGCCACCGGCCACACCGAGGACACCCCCACCTGGCTGGGCGAGGGCCTGGCCACGCTGGGCTCCTCCTACATCTCCCTGCTGCGCGCCACCGTGGTGCCGCTGGTCTTCTTCGCGGTGGTCGCCTCGATCGCCAACCTGGCGCAGGTGGCGAACGCCGCCCGCCTGGCGGCCAAGACCCTCCTCTGGTTCGCCCTCACCTCCCTGGTCTCCGTGCTGATCGGCATCGGGGTGGGCGCCGTGATGCGGCCGGGCGTGGGCACCGGCCAGTCCGCGCCCACCGACTACACGGCGCGCGAGGTCGGCTGGCTCGACTTCCTGCAGGGCCTGATCCCCGTGAACTTCCTCGGCCTCGAGGCCTCCGCGTCCGTGGCCGAGTCCGGCGCCGTCTCCGTCTCGCCCGGCTTCAACGTGCTGCAGGTCCTCGTCATCTCCATCGCCGTCGGCGTGGCCGCGCTCAAGGTGGGTGAGAAGGCGGAGCCGTTCCTGTCCTTCTCCCGCTCCGTGCTGGCCGTGATCCAGAAGGTGCTGTGGTGGATCATCCGCCTGGCGCCCCTGGGCACCGTGGGCCTGCTCGGCAACGCCGTGGCCTCCTACGGCTGGACCACCATGGGCACGCTGCTGAAGTTCGTGGTGGCGATCTACGTGGGCCTCGCCCTGGTCCTCTTCGCCCTCTACCCGGCCCTGGTGAAGCTGCACGGGCTCTCGGTGCGCCAGTACTTCTCCGGCGTATGGCCGGCCGTGCAGCTGGGCTTCGTGTCCCGCTCCTCGATCGGCACCCTGCCGGTGACCCAGCGCGTGGCCGAGCGCAACTTCGGCGTGCCCACCGGCTACGCCTCGTTCGCGGTGCCCCTGGGCGCCACCACCAAGATGGACGGCTGTGCCGCGATCTACCCGGCGATCGCGCCCTGTTCGTGGCGCAGTTCTACGGCATCGACCTCTCGCTGGGCCAGTACGCCCTGATCGTCCTGGTCTCCGTCCTGGGCTCGGCCGCCACGGCGGGCACCACCGGTGCCACCGTGATGCTCACGCTCACGCTGTCCACCGCGGGCCTGCCGCTGGAGGGCATGGCCCTGCTGCTGGCCGTGGACCCGATCGTGGACATGGGCCGCACCGCCACCAACGTGGCCGGGCAGGCCCTGATCCCGGCACTCGTGGCCAAGCAGGAGCGCATCCTGGACCTGGAGCGCTTCGACGGCGAGCGGGTGAACATCCTCGAGGACGACGAGGAGATCGTGGACGCCCGCCGGCATGAGGACCCCGCCGCCGCGGATCCGCGATGATGGCCCCATGTCCGATGAGCTGACCTACTCCCCCGCATGCGCCACGCTCGGTGAGCTGCCGCCCGGCACCGACCACCTGGACGTGGAGCGGGTCGTCGGCCATGGCGCCCTGCGCTCGAGCGTGCCCGTGCCCGCCTGTTCGCCTGGGCACCGCAGCGTGCCGCCGGCTTCGGGTCCGTCCCACGGCGACACCGGCCCCCGGTTCCCGGGTCACCCTGGTCCCGGGGGCGGGTCTGGCGCCCGTCCGCCTGCTCCCGGAGGCGGTGCTGCCGCGGTTCCGCTGCGAAGTGGTCGCGGTCGTCGACGAGCCGGACCGCGCCGGCTTCGCCTATGGCACCCTGCCGGGCCATCCGGAGTCCGGGGAGGAGCTCTTCCTGCTGCGCCTGGAGCCGGGCAGCGGGCGGGTGCTGTTCCGGATCCGCGCGTTCTCCCGCCCGGGGACGCGCTGGTCCCGGGCGCTGGCCCCCGGTCGTGCGCCTGACCCCAGCGCGCCCCTCACCTGCCGGTACCTGCGCTTCCCCTGGGGCTGAGCGCACACGACGACGCCCCCCGCACCTCACGTGAG
>NZ_JBNFOB010000161.1:0-5563 GCF_057364565.1 Micrococcus sp. LASM2_SD2
AGGTCCTGCTCGCCCTCGCCCGCGGCTCCGGGACACCGGTCCCTCGCCGGGATTCCCGCCCGGCGGCGGCTGGCCACCGGCGTCGAGCTGGTGCGCCCGCTGCTGGGGCTGACCCGCGCGGACACCGAGGCCGTCTGCGCCTGGGGCGGCGTGACCTGGTGGGCCGATCCCATGAACACCGATCCCGACGTCCGCCGTGTCCGGGTCCGGGAGACGGTGCTGCCTCTGCTCGAGGACGAACACCGCGGCCTGGGCGCCGGAGTGCGGGCCGGGCTGGTGCGCTCCGCGGCCATCGCCGCCGAAGACGCCGCCGCCCTCGAGTCCTGGGCGGAACGCGAGCTCGCCGCCCTCAGGCTCGACGATGCCTTAGACCTGCCTCCATTGGCCTCCGAGGAACCCGGACGAGAGTCGCCCACAGACGCCGCCCCGTCCCGCCGCCGGATCGCCCTGGACCTCGACGGGCTCGCCGCCCTCCCGGCCGCAGTCCGCCACCGGATCTACGCCCGCGCCGCCGCCCTGACCGGGGCCGACCCCACCACCCGCGAACGGCTCCTGGCGGTGGACGCCCTCGTCACGCAGGCCCGCCGGGGCGGCACATCGGCGGGCCCCGTCCAACTGGGCGGAGGCACCCAGGTGAGGCGCCGTCGTCGGGAAGCCGCCGGAGGCGGAACAGGCGCGGGCGCGGGCGCGCGCACATGTGCAAGACTGGAGTTCCACCCCGACCCCGCGGTCGACTGAACGCGTCCGCCGGAGGCCCGCCGACTCCGCGGCCCGCCCCCGCCAGGACGTCCACACCTGTCACCTCACACCCCTACAGGAGCGGCGCAGCATGGATGCCAACGACGTCCGGGACGATCTTCTTCACGTCCTCATGACCAAGGAGGAGGTGCAGGAGACCATCGAGTCCCTGGCCGCCCGCATCGACGAGGACTACCAGGGCAAGGACCTGCTGATCGTGGCCGTCCTCAAGGGTGCCGTCATGGTGGTCGCGGACCTGACCCGGGCGCTGAAGTCCCACGTGGAGATGGACTTCATGGCCGTCTCCTCCTACGGCTCCGGCACCAAGTCCTCCGGCGTGGTGCGGATTGTGAAGGACCTGGACACGGACCTGATGGGCCGCGACGTGCTCATCGTGGAGGACATCATCGACTCCGGCCTCACCCTGTCCTGGCTGAAGACCAACCTCGAGTCCCGCAACCCGAACTCCGTGGAGATCTGCACCCTGTTGCGCAAGCCGGACGCCATGAAGGTGGAGATCGACGTGAAGTACGTGGGCAAGGACATCCCGAACGAGTTCGTGGTGGGCTACGGCCTGGACTACGCCGAGAAGTACCGCAACCTGGACTTCGTGGGCACGCTGGCCCCGCACGTGTACTCCTGAGGTCGCCGGGCGCGCAGTGCACTGCGTGCAGGCGCGTTGCTGTCCTGCACATGGCCGCTTTCAGAGCCTGATGGGCGCTGAGAGCGGCCATGTGCGCGCCAGCAACGAGACAGGGGCCTGGGTGAGGTGCGGGGCGGCGGCTGGGCGGGGCCTCTCTGCCCACGCACCGCGACCCCCGCGCCACACCGCACCCCCACCTGTCCACCTGCGGCGAACTCACGGCCGCCGCTGGGCACCGCGTCCGCCCAGGCCGGTAACGTAGTCCACCGGACCAGTGCACCCGGCCCAACGAGCAGGCCGAGTTCAGGACAGGAGCGTGGCCACGTGGCGGACAAGAACGCCGGCTCGAAGGACAAGCCTTCGGGCCTGAAGAAGTTCCTCCAGGGACCCTTCTTCTGGATCCTGCTCGCCCTGGTGGTGCTCGGGTTCGTGATCCCCACCGTCATGCAGCCGCAGCGCGAGGCCGTGGACACGAACGTCGGCATGACGCTGCTGAAGGAGAACAAGGCCACCGAGGCGCTCATCTCGGACGGCGACCAGCGCGTGGACCTCACCCTCCGTGAGAACTACAAGCAGGAGGGCAAGGACCTCGGCAAGGAGGTCTACTTCTACTTCTCCGAGGCCCGCGCGGAGAACGTGGTCGCGGCCGTGGACGAGTCCTCGCTGGACGGCTATCAGGACGAGCCGGAGCGCTCGAACTGGTTCCTCTCGATGCTCGGCCTGGTGCTGCCGTTCATCATCATCCTGGGGCTGTTCTGGTTCCTGATGTCCCGTATGGGCGGCGGAAACTCCAAGGTTATGCAGTTCGGCAAGTCCCGGGCGAAGCTGATCAACAAGGACAACCCGGACGTGCTGTTCAACGACGTCGCCGGCGCGGACGAGGCCGTGGAGGAGCTCCATGAGATCAAGGAGTTCCTGACCGAGCCGCAGCGCTTCCACGCGGTCGGCGCGAAGATCCCGAAGGGCGTCCTGCTCTACGGCCCTCCCGGCACCGGCAAGACCCTGCTCGCGAAGGCCGTGGCGGGCGAGGCGAACGTCCCGTTCTTCTCCATCTCCGGCTCGGACTTCGTGGAGATGTTCGTGGGCGTCGGCGCCTCCCGTGTCCGTGACCTGTTCGAGCAGGCGAAGCAGAACGCCCCGGCGATCATCTTCGTGGACGAGATCGACGCGGTCGGCCGTTCGCGCGGCGCCGGCATCGGCGGCGGCAACGACGAGCGCGAGCAGACCCTGAACCAGATGCTCGTGGAGATGGACGGCTTCGACGCCTCCACCAACGTCATCATGATCGCGGCCACCAACCGCCCGGACGTCCTGGACCCGGCGCTGCTCCGCCCGGGCCGCTTCGACCGGCAGATCCCGGTGGAGGCCCCGGACCTGGACGGCCGCACGAAGATCCTGGAGGTGCACGCCATGGGCAAGCCGATCGCCCTGGACGTGGACCTGCGCACCATCGCCAAGCGGACCCCGGGCTTCACGGGTGCGGACCTGGCGAACGTCATCAACGAGGCGGCGCTGCTGACGGCCCGCTCGCACAACAACGTCATCGACGCCACCGCCTTCGACGAGGCCGTGGACCGTGTCATGGCCGGCCCGCAGAAGCGCACCCGCCTCATGAACGAGCACGAGCGCAAGGTCACCGCCTACCACGAGGGCGGCCACGCCCTGGTGGCCGCGGGCCTGCGCCACTCGGCTCCGGTCACGAAGATCACCATCCTGCCCCGCGGCCGCGCGCTGGGCTACACCATGGTGGTCCCGGAGAACGACAAGTACTCGATCACCCGCAACGAGCTGCTGGACCAGCTGGCCTACGCGATGGGCGGCCGCGTGGCGGAGGAGATCGTGTTCCACGACCCCTCCACGGGCGCCGCGAACGACATCCAGAAGGCCACCGAGACCGCGCAGAAGATGGTCACCGAGTACGGGATGTCCGCGAAGGTGGGCGCCGTGAAGCTGGGCGGCGAGAACTCGGAGGCGTTCGGCCACGGCAGCGGCGGCTCCGGCCGCGGCTACTCGGAGGAGCTGGCCTACCTGGTGGACGCGGAGGTCCGCCAGCTGATGGACGCCGCACACGCGGAGGCCCACTGGGTGCTCACGGAGAACCGGGACGTCCTGGACCGCCTGGCCTACGAGCTCCTCGAGCACGAGACGCTCAACCAGGAGGAGGTCGCCGAGATCTTCAAGGACGTCCGCCAACGGGATCCGCGTCCGGTGTGGCTCGCCTCTGACGACCGTCCGAACCAGGACCTGCCGCCGGTGCTCTCCCCGCAGGAGCGCCGCTCGCGCCTGGGCGACGGCGAGCAGGAGCCGGTGGGCGTCGAGTCCACCACCGTCCCCGGCCACGCCCCGGACGCCCCGCCCACCACGGCCGGACCGGACCAGGGCGGCATGCCCGGTGAGGGCGGCCCCGACCTTCCCGGAGCAGGCCATGACCCGATCCACTGATCCACGCGACCGCCACGGCGCCGGCGGGGACCACGCCGGCCGCGACGCCTGGCCGGAGGACTGGATGGAGAGCGGCGCCTGGCCGGAGGCCTCGGCCCCGGTTCCGCAGGAGCCGCAGGTGACCGGCGCGGACACGGATCCGGTGCTCGCCTCCTCGTCCCCGCAGGCTCCGCTGCCCGACGACGGCGCCCTCGCCTCCGCCTGGCACGGCACCTCGCATGCGCCCCACCAGGGCGTCCCGCAGGACACCGACCAGGGTGACGGAGCCGACGTCGTGACGGGGGTTCCGGGCAGCTTCGACCCGCAGCAGACCACCGTGGACCGTCCGCGGATCGAGCGCGCGGTGCGCGAGATCCTCGAGGCGATCGGCGAGGACCCGGACCGCGAGGGCCTGCAGGACACCCCGAAGCGGGTGGCGAAGGCCTACGCGGAGTTCTTCGCGGGCCTGCACCAGTCACCGGACCAGGTGCTAAGCACCACGTTCGACATCGCACACGACGAGCTGGTGCTGGTCAAGGACATTCCGTTCTACTCGACCTGTGAGCACCACCTCGTCCCGTTCCACGGCACCGCGCACATCGGCTACATCCCGGCCGCCGAAGGGCGTGTGACCGGCCTGTCCAAGCTGGCCCGTCTGGTAGAGCTCTACGCGCGCCGCCCGCAGGTGCAGGAGCGGCTGACCACGCAGATCGTGCAGGCGCTCGAGGAGCATCTGCGCCCGCGCGGGGCGATCGTGGTGATCCAGGCCGAGCACATGTGCATGTCCATGCGCGGCGTCCGCAAGCCCGGTGCGAAGACCGTCACCTCGGCGGTCCGCGGTCAGCTGCGCGATCCCTCCACCCGCTCCGAGGCGATGAGCCTGATCCTCAACGGGTGAGCGCGGACGCCGCCCGGGGGCCGCTCTGACAGAATGGGGGCCATGACCGCCGAGGACCAGACGCCCGCCCTGCTGCACCGCCTTCCGGCTGGCCGCACGCTCGTCATGGGCGTCGTGAACGTCACGCCGGACTCCTTCTCCGACGGTGGCAGCCATGACACCGTCGCCGGTGCGATCGAGCACGGCCGCGCGCTGATCGCCGCCGGTGCGGACATCGTGGACGTGGGCGGCGAGTCGACCCGGCCTGGCGCCACCCCGGTCTCCCCGGAGCAGGAGCAGCAGCGCATCCTCCCGGTGGTCGAGGCGCTGCTCGGCGAGGACGCCGTGCTCTCGGTCGACACGATGCACACCGCCACCGCCCGCGCCGCTCTGGCGCTGGGGGACGTGATCGTCAACGACGTCTCCGGCCTGCACCACGAGCCGGACATGCCGGCGCTGATCGCCGAGACGGGCGCCCCGTACATCCTCATGCACAACCGGGGCACCCCCACCACCATGGATTCCCTCGCGGACTACGGGGATGTGGTGGAGGACGTGCTCGCCGAGCTGATCGAGGTCAGGCAGCGCTTCTACGACGCCGGTGTGGCCCCCGCGCAGATCATCATGGACCCTGGTCTGGGCTTCGCGAAGGCCGGGGAGCAGAACTGGACCCTGCTGCGCGGCCTGGATCGCCTCACCGCCCTCGGCCACCCCGTGCTGGTGGCCGCCTCCCGCAAGCGCTTCCTGGGCACCCTCCTGGAAGGCCAGCCGGGACACCACCTCGACGACGGCGCCACGCCGCCCCCGGCCCAGCGTGACGCCGCCACGGCCGCACTGTCCGCCCTGTCCGCGCTCCACGGCGCGTTGGGGCGGTGCGGGGCGCA
>NZ_JBNFOB010000162.1:0-5558 GCF_057364565.1 Micrococcus sp. LASM2_SD2
CCCCCGGCCGCCCAGGCGCGGCTCCGAAGCCGGCGCGTCGTCCACGCCCGCACCGCAGGCCTGGGCATCCACGCCCCACGACGCAGGCCCCTGCACCGACGGCCGCACAGCCTCCGGCGAACACCGGCGGCGCGGTCAACTACGAGAACTGTGCCGCGGTGCGCGCGGCAGGCGCGGCCCCGATCAAGGTCGGTCAGCCGGGGTATGCGAAGCACCTTGACCGCGACGGTGACGGAATCGGTTGCGAGAAGTGACCACGGACCTCGTCCTGACGCCCTGATGCCACGGCCCCGTCCCCCTCGTAGGGGGACGGGGCCGTCGTCGTCCTGGCCTGCTACGCCCCCTCCCGACTGTGCCCGGGATGAGGGGAGTGGGGCACCCCGCTGTGCGTCCGCCCAGGATCCCCGGACGTTCATCGGCCCGCCGACGGATGGGCACGCGGACGTCACCGGGCCTCCATAAGTTCGACGCGGCGGGGGCGAGGAGCCGTCCGCCGCACCATCGAGCCGGAAGGACGGGCACGCACGATGACCACGACCCACACCCATCACCAGGACCCGGAGAACGACCAGGCACGGGGCCTCGGCCGCCGGGGCCTGCTGGCCGGAGGCGGTGCCGCCGCGGCCGCCGGCATGCTCGGCGTGCTGCCGAACGGCGCCGCAGCCGCCCCCGCCACGGGCAGGAAGGGCCACCACGGACCCATGCCCCTGCAGTTCGGCCGCGACGGCCGCTTCACGATCGTCCAGTTCAACGACACCCAGGACGGACCGCTCACCGACCGCCGCACCATCGAGCTCATGGAGCAGGTCCTGGACCGGGTCAAGCCGGACTTCGCCCTCATCAACGGCGACTGCATCGACGGCTCGCCGACGACCGAGCTCGAGGTCAAGCAGGCCTACAACAACGTGGTCATGCCCATGGAGTCCCGCGGCATCGGCTGGGCCGTCACGTTCGGCAACCACGACGAGGACTCGCTCGCCCACGGCACCGGCATGACCGAGGACCGCATCTACGAGTTCCTCCGCGGCTACCGCCACAACCTCAACCCCGCGCGCATCCCCGGCCTGACCGGGCACACCAACGCCCAGATCCTCGTCAAGGGCTCCCGCGGCGACGCGCCGGCCTTCGCGATCTGGCTGCTCGACTCAGGCCGCTACGCCACCGAGGCGGACACCGCCGGCCAGTCCACGGACGGCCTGCGCGGCTACGACTGGATCCGCCCGGACCAGCTCGCCTGGTACCTGGAGACCTCGACGGCGACCCGCACCCGGTACGGGAAGCGGACCCCGGGCCTGATGTTCTTCCACATCCCCACCTTCGAGCACGACATGATGTGGCAGGGCGTCCAGGTCGGCGGCGCGGGCAGCGGGCACACCGAGGCCGTGAAGCGCCACGGCATCGTCGGCGTCAACAACGAGGGCGTCTACCACGGCCTGGTCAACTCCGGCGTCTACTCGTTCGTCAAGGAGCTCGGCGAGGTCAAGGGCATCTACTGCGGCCACGACCACATCAACGACTTCACGGGCGACTACTTCGGCGTCGAGCTCGGCTACTCCCCGGGCACCGGCTTCGGCACCTACGGCCTCGGAGACGGCACCGCCACCATGCACACTATGCGCGGCGCCCGCGTCTTCGAGCTCGACGAGGCCGCCGATGGCGTCTACACCGGCGACACCCGCCTCGTCTACGCCAAGGACCTCGGCATCGACATGACCCCCGGGACCCAGCCGATCGACGAGCCGACCGCGTTCCCCCGTTACCTGAAGGTCTGACCCGCACACCCTGGGGGCTCCCCGGCGCACGACCGGGGAGACCCCTGGTGCGGTGCCCTCCTCCGACGTGGTCCGCTGAGACGCGGACCACATTCAGAGCGTCGATTCCGGTCGCCTGGCGCGGCCCCGTGGACCGGCGACGCAGGCAGGAGGACACCATGACGGCAACCGCGACGGAACCGCAGGCGCGCCCCGGGCCGCCCACCCCACGCCGGATCTGGGCGGACCTGGGCCCGGGCTACGCCGTCAACGGGCTCGTCGGGGTCGTGTTCTCCGGCACCGGAGCCGGTGGCCGTCACCCTCGCCGTGGGCGCCGCCGGGGGACTGAGCCCCGCCCAGCTGGCCTCCTGGGTGTGCGGCATGTTCCTGTCCGCCGCCCTGGCAACGATCGTGATGTCCCTGCTGTACCGGCGGCCGCTGGGGTTCGCCTGGTCCATCCCGGGCACCGTGCTGGTGGGCCCGTCCCTGCAGCACCTGTCCTTCCCCGAGGTGGTGGGCGCCTTCTTCGGCTCCGCCTCCGTCGCCCGTCTCTTCCGGCGCGGCACAGACCACGGCCCCGTCACCGTCTGAAGGTGGCGGGGCCGTCGTCGTGACGGGGCGCGTCAGCGCCCGATGCGGGTCAGCGCACCGTGAAGGCGAGCGTCTCGGTGTGGCGCTCGCCGTTGAGGTCGGTCACGGTGACCTCGGCGGTGTGCTCGCCGGCGGCCAGGTCGGCCGGCAGCGGCAGGCGCCACAGGTGCATGGAGCGGTCCGCGACCGAGCCGCCGTGCACCAGCTGCTCCTGAACCGCGGCCGGGTCCGAGTACTCGGCGCCCACGCGGACCTCCTCGCCGTCCATCTCCTGGGTGCGGGTCGCCGCGACCGGCTCGCCGCCGTCCACGCTGACCTCGACCTCGGTGCCGGTGGCGCCCATGAACACGTTGGCGGTCAGCCAGGAGCCCGCCAGCTCGTCGGCGGCCACGGTGTGCGGGTCCGCGAACGGCTCGGCCTCGCCCGCACGGTCCCGGTTCGCCTCGAACCACGCGCGGTAGGCCGGGGTGTTCAGGCCGAGGGTCATCTGGTCGGAGCCGTCGTCGCCGCGGACGGTGAACCGGGAGGCGATGCCCTCCTTGGTCATGTCCAGGGTGACCACGCCCGGCAGGGCACCGTCACGCTGGGCGGCCAGCGGGTACCGGCCCCCGTCCACGAGGCGGCCGGAGTACCAGTCGCCGGAGATCGCGCCGGCCACCAGGTGGTCGAACGGCAGGCCGTCGATGCCGAACAGGTCCCGCCAGCCGGCCACGAGGTCGCCGGCGCGCAGGTTCTCCAGGGAGTGGGTGTGGCCACCGACCGTGACGACCTCGCGGCCCTCGAGGAGCTCGTAGATCTCCGGGACCTGGTCGATCGAGTGGGTGGCGGAGGTGCTGTCCGCGAAGGACATCAGCGGCACGTGTGTGCCCAGCACGATCTTCCGGTCCTTCGGGGTGGCGGCCAGGTCCTGGCGCAGCCACTCCATCTGACGCTCGTCGATCGAGCCGTTGTATCCGCTCCTGCCGGCGAGCGGGTACTCCACGGAGGACAGGGCGATCACGTGGGTGTCGCCGACGTCGTAGGAGTAGTACTCCGGGGCGAGGGCCTGACGGAAGCTGTCGAAGGCGTGCTCGGAGTCCGGGGTGTCGAAGTCCAGGTCGTGGTTGCCGGGCAGGAACCAGGCCGGTCCGTTGAGCATGGAGGACAGCTCGCGGGTCTGCGGGTACAGGTCCGGGCGGTCGCCCACGATGTCCCCGATGAACAGGATGCCGCAGTCCGTGTAGTCCTCCCGCTCGGCGAGGTCCGCGAAGGCGCCGGCGCGGGCGTACTCGACCTCCTGCTCGGTGTAGGTCTGCACGTCGCCGCCGATCAGGCAGCGCTGCTCCTAATCGGCCATGCGCTCGTCCTGCACCACCGGGAAGTTCACGGCCGCGGGGAGGTCGCCGGTCGGGGCGATGCCGCCGTGCTCCAGCTCCGGGGAGCCGGCCGGCAGGTGGTGGTAGTGGAACTGCGGGACGTTGTCCGCGTCCACCGGCACGCGGTAGCCGGAGGGCTGGGTGACGAACACGGTCATGTTGTCCCGGACGGCAGCTCGTAGCGGCCGTGCTTGTCCGTGAGGACCACGTCCTCGCCGTTGGAGACGCGCACGCCGGCCAGGCCCTTCTCGGAGGGGTGGCGGCGGGAGTCGCGGTCGTCGTCCACGAACACGCGGCCGGTCAGGGTGTCCTCGTCCTTCGGGCGGGCGTCGTGCGGGGTGCGGCGCACGTCCACCTGGCCGCGGTAGGCGTCGCGGTCCCAGTCGAAGTCCTCTGGGGTGCCGGGATCGTGCGGGCGCTTCGGACCCTTGCCCGGATGCTCGGGGTGCACCGGGTGGTCGCGGTGCGCGGAGGCGGAGGAGGAGCCGGCGGAGGCGGACTCGGGGCCGGTGAGGGCGGACGGGGCGGTGACGGCTGCGGAGAGCAGGCCGCCGGTCAGGGTGAGGGCGATGGCTCCGGCGCCGAGGCGGCGCGCATGTGCGGTGGTCTTCACGGTGTACCTCGTTCTGCGGTTCTGTCGACGGGACAGCCCCGGGGCACGCGCCGTGAAGCGCGCCGTTCCCTCCGGCGTGCCCCCCGCACGCCCCGGCGCAGGTCGACCCTGGCAGCGCGGTGTGGCCGGTCGGTTACCTGCCGGTGACCTGCGGCGAACAGTCCGGGGGCGCGCCCGTGACGCTTATCGTGTCCGGCCGGCTGCGTAGCTTCGGGGCATGTGATTCGAACACATGTTCGAGTAGCATGGTGGGTGCGGCCTTCCCAGCGCTTTCCGTCCAGGGCCCCTTCCGGGGTCTGCCGCTCCCACCGCCCGACGGCGCCCGCCGCCGGGACCGCATACGCCGGCCATCCCGGCAGAACCGAGCAGGGAACAGGGAGAAGACCATGGGAATCTTCACGCAGTCCGTCGCCGTGGAGTGCGCTCCGGACGGCACGCCGCACCGGCTCCGCTGGAACGGGCGGGACTATGCGCTCGCCGAGCGGCCGCTGCGCTGGTATGAGCGCCGCCGCTGGTGGGCCGAGGAGTACCGCGCCGAGAAGGGACGCGGCGCCGGCCTCGTGGACCACGAGATCTGGCGGCTCCAGGTCCGGCTCGCCCGCGCCGGCAACGCCCCGTTGCAGACCGTGGACGTCGCCCACCACCTGGACTCCGGCCGCTGGCGCCTGATCCGCATCCATGACGGCGTCGGACTGCCCCTCATGGCCACCGCCTAGCCCTCCGCCCGTCGATCCGTCCGTGCGGACGGGCCCCTGCCCGCCCCGTCCTTCCCGACGACGGCCCCTTCCCTCCGTCGTCCGCCTCGCCTCCGCTTCATCCGCACCGTCTCATCACACCGCTCCGCGCTTCCCACCGCACTCCGTCAGCACCGTGCCAGCCCGGTCCTCCCGTCCTCGACGGGAGGCACCGGGTCCGTCGAACAGGAGTGCCCTCATGTCCGAGACCACCGAGCCCTTCGCCCACCTGCAGGTCGCCAGCGCCTTCAGCGCGCACTACGGGGTGTCCTGGCCCGCCGAGCTGGTCCAGGCCGCGGCCGCCGACGGGCAGCGCCTGCTCGCCTGCACCGACCGTGACGGCCTCTACGGCATGGCCAAGCACGTCTCCGCATGCCTGGAGCACGGGATCACCCCGATCGTCGGGGTGGACCTCGCCGTCACCTGGGCGGACCTGGCGCCGGGGGAGCGTGGCGACCTGCCGGGCCCCGGCCGCCCCACAGGGGACGGCGCTGCGGTGGACGGGGACGCGGGG
>NZ_JBNFOB010000163.1:0-5540 GCF_057364565.1 Micrococcus sp. LASM2_SD2
AGCGCGCAGAGGGCCACCGCGGCGGCGGCGGCCGCCACGGAGCCGGCGAGGATCCCCCACCAGCCGCACGTGTTCTCGCGCGGTGAGCGACGTCGGCGGGCGGTCATCGGATCTCCTCGGGGTCGACCTCGTCCGGGGTGGTCTCGCCCGCCCGGCGACGGCGGCGCACCATGGGGTGCAGTGTGAGGTAGCCGGCCGCGAGCAGGAGCACGGCCATCACCGGCAGCACGAAGCGGTCGTCGAAGAAGTTCAGGGACACCGCACCCCAGGAGACGAGGAAGCTCCACAGCCACAGCAGCGCGACGGCCTGCGGTTGGGTGTAGCCGCCGTCCACCAGCTTGTGGTGCAGGTGCCCGCGATCTGCGGAGAACGGGCTGGAGCCGCGGGCGGTCCGCCGGATCACCGACGTGGTCAGGTCGATCAGTGGCAGCGCGAGGACGGCCAGTGGCAGCAGGATCGGCATGTAGGCGGGGACGTTGCGGAACCGGAAGCCGTCCAGGGCGCCCACGTCCGCGGTGACGGCCACGGCGGCGGAGGCCAGCAGCAGTCCGATGACCAGGGCCCCGACCTCGCCCATGAAGATCTTGGCGGGGCTGACGTTGTACGGCAGGAAGCCGACCGCGGCTCCCACCAGCAGCGCCATCATCAGGGTCGCCAGGTTCGAGTAGTCGAACTCGTTGATCGTCCGGGTCAGCAGGTACGAGTACAGGAAGAACGCCGAGCCGCCGATCAGGGCGACCCCGGCGGCGAGTCCGTCCAGGCCGTCCACGAAGTTGATGGCGTTCATGGTCAGCACGATCACGAAGACGGTGAGCAGGATCTGCACCGGTGTGTCTCCGACCGGGATCCAGCCGACGGGCATGGCCTCCACACGGATCCCGCCGAGGGCGACGGCCAGGGCCGCAGCGATCTGACCGGCCATCTTGGCCCACCAGCGCAGATCCCAGAGGTCGTCCACGATGCCGAGCACCGTGATGATGCCCAGGGCCGCGATCAGGCCGCGGACGGGGGCGGAGTCCGTGAAGATGCCGTCCATGAAGGGCACGGTGCCGGCCACGGTCATGCCGACCAGCACGGCCATGACCATGGCGACGCCGCCGAGCTTGGGGACGGCGCGCACATGCATGTCCCGGGTGCGGTGCGGGGTGTAGGCACGACCCCGGAGCGCGACCTGGCGGATCAGCGGCGTCGTCACCAGGCAGGTGAGCGCCGTGATTGCGATGATCAGGACATAGGCACGCATGCGGCGGGTCAGGCCCCCCGCGGGTGCTCGTCTGCCTCGGCCGGGTGGGAGCCGTGGGTCTCGCCGGCGCCCGGCGCGGCGGGGGTCTCCCCCGCGAAGACGGCCGGGTCGACGTCCTCGGCGGTGGCCGGCGGCGGGGCGTCCTCGCCCTCGGCCAGCAGGTCCGGGACGGTCTCGCGCAGCACCTCGAGCGGCAGGGCACCCTGGCGGGCGACGCGGAACGGGGTGACGGTGCAGTCCACGATCGTGGAGGGCACGTTGTCGGCACGGGGTCCGCCGTCCAGGTAGACCGAGACGGTCTCCCCGAGCATCTCCTTTGCCTCCTGGACGGTGGTCGCGGCGTCCATGCCGGTGCGGTTGGCGGAGGAGACGGCCATGGGGCCGACGGCGTAGAGCAGCTCGCGTGCGGCGGGGTCCGCGGGCACCCGCAGGGCCACGGTGCCCCGGGTCTCGCCGAGGTCCCAGGTCAGGGTCGGCTGGGACTTGAGGATCAGGGTGAGCGGACCCGGCCAGTGCCTCTCAGCCAGGAGCTCGGCCTCCTCGGGGACGTCGTAGGCCAGTCCCTGCATGACGTTGCGGTCCGAGATGAGCACCGGCGGAGGCATCGTGCGGCCGCGGCCCTTGGCGGCCAGCAGCACGGCCACGGCCAGCGGGGAGAAGGCGTCCGCGCCGATCCCGTAGACGGTGTCGGTCGGCAGCACCACGCACTCACGGTTGCCGAGCGCGGCGCGGGCGCGCTCCACCGCATGGTGCAGGTCAGAGGTGTCGGTGACGTCGATCAGCTCACTCACGCTGTCCATTCTTCCATCATCGTCGGGTGTCCCGGTCAGGCGCGCACGGCGTGCAGCCGCCGTGGCCTGCCGGTCAGGTCGTCGCGGTCGGTGACCTCGGCCCAGGCCCCCTGCGCGCGCACGGCGGCGACCAGCTCCGGGCCGTGGGTCTCGTCGTGCTCCATGGCCAGAACTCCCCCGGGGCCGCAGCAGCCGTGCTGCCGCAGCCGCCATGGCCAGCGGGATCCGCAGGCCCCGGGCGTCGCCGCCGTAGAGGGCCCGTGCGGGGTCCAGCCGCGCCTCGGGCTGCTCGGGCAGTTGCCCCTCGGGCACATAGGGCGGGTTCACGGTCACCACGTCCACCGTGCCGTCGAGCTCGGTCAGCGCGGCGGCGGCGTCGCCGAGCACCAGGTGCACGCCCCGTGGCGTCAGATTGCGCGCGGCCCATCGGTGCGCCGCCGGGTCCAGCTCCACGGCGTGGACCTCGGCGGGACGTTGCTCTGCGGCGCGGGCCTCGGCCAGCGGCCGCGGCCACCGCTCCGGAGCCGGTGCACAGGTCCACCAGCACGGGGCGGTCGGTCCCGGCCACCGCGTCCAGGGCGGCCTCCACGAGCAGCTCGGTCTCCGGCCGCGGGAGGAACACGCCGGGGCCGACCTGCAGGCCGACACCGTGAAAGTGGGCCTGTCCGGTGAGGTGCTGCAGCGGCACGCGCTCGGCGCGCCGCTCCACGAGCTCCGCGAAGCGGGCCGCGTCCTCCGGTGAGGCCTCGGCTCCCGCCAGGATCCTCGCCAGGGCAGCGCCGGTGTCCAGGCCCAGGACGTGGGCCGCGAGCCGCTCGGCGTCGGCGCGAGGGCTGTCCACCCCGGAACCGGCCAGGCTCCGGACCGCACCGCGGACGAGCAGGTGCCAGTCCGTCGTCGTGGGTCCGGAGGCGCCGCCGGCCGCGGGCACGTCCCGGGGGCTCATCCGGCGCCCCCGCCGAGGGCGTCGAGGCGGCGCTGCTCGTCCTGTTCCTGCAGGGAGGCGATGACCGGCCCCAGGTCCCCGTCCAGCACGGCGTCCAGGTTGTAGGCCTTGTACCCGGAGCGGTGGTCCGCGATCCGGTTCTCCGGGAAGTTGTAGGTGCGCACCGCTCGGAGCGGTCCAGGGTGCGGACCTGGCCGTGGCGGGCGGCCGCGTCGGCGGCCTCGCGCTCCTGGCGCTGCAGGTCCAGGAGGCGGGAGCGCAACACGCGCAGCGCGGCCTCGCGGTTCTGCAGCTGCGACTTCTCGTTCTGCATGGACACCACGATGCCCGTGGGCAGGTGTGTCAGGCGCACGGCGGAGTCGGTGGTGTTCACGGACTGGCCGCCGGGGCCCGAGGAGCGGAACACGTCCACTTTCAGCTCGTTCGGGTCGATGCGGACCTCCTCCGGCTCGTCCGCCTCCGGCAGCACGAGCACGCCGGCGGCCGAGGTGTGGATGCGGCCGGCGGACTCGGTGACGGGCACCCGCTGCACACGGTGGACGCCGCCCTCGAACTTCAGGGCGGCGAACACGCCCTCGGCCGGCTCGGAGCCCTTGCCGCGCACGGCGATCTGGATGTCCTTGTAGCCGCCCAGGTCCGAGTCGGTGGCGGAGAGCACCTGGCAGGACCAGCCGCGGGACTCGGCGTAGCGCAGGTACATGCGGACCAGGTCCCCGGCGAACAGGGCGGCCTCCTCGCCGCCCTCGCCGGCCTTGACCTCCACGATCACGTCCCGGGCGTCGTCCGGGTCGCGTGGGATGAGTACGCGCCGCAGCCGCTCGGCGGCCTCGTCCCGGCGCGCGGTCAGACCCGGCAGCTCGGCGGCGAAGACCTCGCCGTCCTCCCCCGGCTCCGCGGCCAGCTCGGTGGCGTCGGCCAGGTCCTCCTCCGCCTGCCTCCACGCGGTGTGGGCGGCGACGACGGCCCCCAGCTCCGCATACCGCCTCCCCAGGCGCCTGGCCGAGGGAGGGGTCCGCGTGCACGGCCGGGTCGGCCAGGCGCTCGGTGAGCTCGCGGTGCTCGGCGAGCAGCTCGGTGACGGAGTCGAACACGACAGTGGCCTTTCGACAGGCGGGCGGAGGGGCGGGGATGCGCGCCGGGGCGGACACGACGACGCCGGCCCCGGCGGAAGCAGGTGCTCCCGCCGGGGCGGCGTGACGGTGGGGACTAGTCGTCCCCCTTCGAGCCCAGGGTGGTCTTGGAGACCAGCATGAGGAACTCGGCGTTGGATGCGGTGTCCTTGATCTTGTTGGTGAGCAGCTCCAGTGCCTGCTGGGTCTCCAGGCCGGAGAGCACGCGGCGCAGCTTCCACATGATCTTGATCTCCTCGGCGGAGAGGAGGGCCTCCTCGCGGCGGGTGCCGGAGGCGTTGACGTCCACCGCCGGGAAGATGCGGCGCTCGGCGAGCTGGCGGGACAGGCGCAGCTCCATGTTGCCGGTGCCCTTGAACTCCTCGAAGATGACCTCGTCCATGCGGGAGCCGGTCTCCACCAGGGCGGTGGCGAGGATGGTCAGGGAGCCGCCGTTCTCGATGTTGCGGGCGGCGCCGAAGAACTTCTTCGGCGGGTACAGCGCCGAGGAGTCCACACCGCCGGAGAGGATGCGGCCCGAGGCCGGGGCGGCCAGGTTGTAGGCGCGGCCCAGGCGGGTCATGGAGTCCAGCAGGACCACCACGTCGCGGCCCAGCTCCACGAGGCGCTTGGCGCGCTCGATCGCCAGCTCGGCCACGGTGGTGTGGTCGTCCGCCGGGCGGTCGAAGGTCGAGGCGATGACCTCGCCCTTCACGGAGCGCTGCATGTCCGTGACCTCTTCCGGGCGCTCGTCGACGAGCACCATCATGAGGTGGACCTCGGGGTTGTTCGTGGTGATCGCGTTGGCGATCGACTGCAGGATCATCGTCTTGCCGGCCTTCGGCGGGGAGACGATCAGGCCGCGCTGGCCCTTGCCGATCGGGCTGACCAGGTCGATCACGCGCGGGCCGACCAGCTTGTGGTCGGTCTCCAGGCGCAGGCGCTCCTGCGGGTACAGCGGGACCAACTTGGAGAACTCGACGCGGGTCGGGTCCTCCTCGGCCGGGGAGCCGTTCACGGTGGAGAGCTTCACGAGCGCGTTGAACTTCTGGCGGTTGCCGCCGCCGCTGTTCCGCTTCTCGCCCTCACGGGGGGCGCGGATGGCGCCGACCACGGCGTCGCCCTTGCGCAGGCCGTACTTCTTGACCATCTGCAGGGAGACATACACGTCGTTCTGGCCCGGCAGGTAGCCGGAGGTGCGGACGAACGCGTAGTTGTCCAGCACGTCGAGGATGCCGGCCACGGGCTGCAGGACGTCGTCCTCGGTCAGCTCGGTGTCGTCCACCTCGGGGCCGCCGCGGCCGCGGCGGTTGCGCTGGCGGTCGTTGCGGTTGCGGTTGCGGCGGTTGCGGCGCGAGCCGCGCTCGTCGTCGTCACGGTCGCCGCGGTTACGGTTGCGGCCGCCCTTGTCGTGCGGCCGCCGTGTCACGGTCGTCCTCGTCACGGTCGCT
>NZ_JBNFOB010000164.1:0-5489 GCF_057364565.1 Micrococcus sp. LASM2_SD2
CGAGCGCCCCCTGGGACGCCGGCCACCGCGGCGTGGACCTGCGGCTGCGCGGGGACGTCGTCCTCGCCCCCGGCGGACGGGACCGTCCGGCACGTCGGCATGGTCGCCGGCAGGCCGGTGCTGTCGATCGACCACGGCCAGGACGTGGTGAGCTCGATGGAGCCGGTGCGGGCCGTCGTCGGGAAGGGTGAGCGGGTGCGGGAGGGCCAGCCGGTCGGACGGCTGGACCGGCAGACGGCGCACTGCGCCGAGCCGTGCGTCCATCTCGGCGTGCGGGTGCTGGACGGCTGGCCGGTGGGCGGCACGCTGCGGGACCGGTACCTGGACCCGGCACTGCTGCTGGGGATGTCCGGGCCGTCCGTGCTGTGGCCGCTGGGCGAGGACCAGAAGCACCCCGAGGGCCGGGAAGAGGACGACGGCTGACCCCGAGGGCCGACCGTCGGCGCCGGGGAGGCACCGGGTCAGCGACGCGCCGCGGCCACCGCCTCGACGGCGTCGAGCAGGCGTGCCGCCGAGTCGTCCCAGCGGTAGCGGGCCGCACGCTCCACCGCCGCGCGGGAGGCCTGCCGCCAGGCGCCCGAAACCTGCAGCGCGCGGACCTGCGCGGCGAAGGCGGCGGACCGGTCGCCGTCGAGGGGCACGGGCAGGAAGGCCGGCTCCGCTCCCCCGGCGACCTCGCGGAAGATCGGCATGTCCGTGCCGATCACCGGGGTGCCGTGGGACATCGCCTCCGCCACGGGCAGACCGTAGCCCTCGGCACGGGAGAGCGTGACGAGCGCGGTGGCCTCACGGAGCAGGGCCACGTACTCCTCGTCCGAGACGCCGTCGTGGAAGACCACCTCGCCGAGCGTCCCGCCGGGTGTGTCTCCGGACGTCTCGCCGCATGTCCCACCGGCCGCGTCGCACCCCGAGGTGTCCGGCGACACCGCGACACGGCGCTCGGCCAGGAGGGACTCGAGCTCGGCACGCCGGTCCGCGGAGATCCGGGAGAGCAGGTGCAGCGTGTACCCCGGCAGCAGCGGCATGGCCGCCACCAGGGAGTCCACGTCCTTGTAGTCCATGAACGAGCCCATGTAGACGAGCGAGCGCGCCGGCGGCACCTCCGGGTCCCGGGGCGCGGCCACGGGCTGAGGTGCGTTCGGCACCACGTCCACGGGGCGGCGGGTGAGCCGATACTCCGCGATCAGCGCGGCGGTGGTCTCGGAGACCGTGGCCACGCGGTCGGCACGGTTGAGCAGCAGCCGCTGCGGACCGTAGCCGAGGTGGTAGAGCCGCCAGAGCCAGCGGACGGGTTCGGGCAGGTTCCGCGGCGGAGTGCGGTGCGCGTAGTAGATGAGGTCGTGGAGGGTGAGGATCAGCCCGTAGCGGCGGCCTGCGGATCCCATGGTCTGCATCGGGGAGAACACCACGTCCGGCCCGATCCGGTTCACCTGCGCGGCGAGCGCGGGCTCCAGCGGCGTGGTCGGCCCGGTGGCGCGATGCCAGGGCACCCCATCTGGCAGCAGGGGCAGCTGCGCTTCGTCGCTGATGAGCATGTGCATCTGCACCCGGCCGGCCCAGGGGCCGTCCACCGTAAGCCGGTGGACCGCGCCGATCAGGCTGGCCCCGTAGCGGGAGATGCCGTCGTGGAAGTCGGTGCGCGTGTAGCGCGCGTCCATCAGCAGGCGCAGGGGGCGGTCCGTCACGGGCTCCACGCTACCGCCGCGATGCGGGAGGAGGCGTGCCGCCACGGCACAAGCACGGGACGGGGCCGGAGGCGGGCTCAACCCCGCACGCTCCCCCGTCCCGCGCGGGGCCGATCCCGGACAGAGACACGCATCACTCCACGTATTGCAGTTGAGTAACATTGGTGTATATTCGGTAACGATACGGACACTGTCCGGATCCCGGACCTTCCCCGTCCGCTGTTTCTGCGGCTCCCGGCCTCATCACACCGATTCACTCTCGCACCGGTTCATCCCTGGGCTGCTCCCTGTCGGGACGCCCTGGCGGCTTCATGCCACCCGCCGGTCCCGACTGGAAGATTCGTCATGTCTGAGACCTCGAAGTCATCCCGCACTGCACGCCACGGCCGTCGCTCCCTCGTCGCCTCCCTCGCCCTGTCCCTGGGCGCGGGCACCGTCGTCGCGCCGGCGCCGTCTCCGCCCCGTCCGAGGCCGTCGCGGCCCCCGTCACCTACACCGTCAAGGCCGGCGACAGCTGGTGGTCCATCTCCCGTCAGTACGGCATGTCGATGTACGACCTGGCCGCCCTGAACGGCAAGACCATCAACTCGACCATCTACGTCGGCGACGTCCTGAAGGTCGGGGAGGATGGCGGCTCCACCCCGGCGCCCGCCCCGTCCAGCTCCACCTACACCGTGGTGGCCGGCGACAGCTGGTGGCGCATCGCCAACAACCACGGCATGTCCATGTACGACCTGGCCGCGCTGAACGGTGCGACCATCAACACCCCGCTGTACGTGGGCGACGTGGTGAAGGTCTCGGGCACCTCCTCCGCCCCGGCCCCGGCCCCGGCGCCGACCCCGGCCCCGGCCTCGAAGACCGCCGCGGTCAACCACATGATCGCCAAGGTCAACGACCCGAACACCTACTACCTGTGGGGCGGCACCGGCCCGTACGGCTACGACTGCTCGGGCCTGGTCCGCGAGGCCATGGCCAAGTCCGGCCACTCCCTGCCGCGCGTCTCCCACGACCAGTACCTGGCCGCCGACACCTACGTGCCGAAGTCCCAGGCCCAGCCCGGCGACCTGTTCTTCTGGCGCAACTCCTCCACCGGCCGCATCTACCACGTGGCGATGTACATCGGCGACGGCAAGATGGCCCACGCCCTGAACCCGTACCGCGGCCTGCTGGTCACCTCGGTGGACTACATGCCCACCAACATGCTCTCGGTGGCCGGCCGCTACTGAGCCGCCACCCGGGCCGTCCTCTCGTCGAGGAGGACCGCACCGGACGGGCACCCCCGACGACGGGCCGTCGCCTTCCCCGCGGAAGGCGACGGTCCGTCGTCGTGTCCGGGGAAGGGCGAGACTCAGCGCGAGGCGAGCGGCGGCAGGGACCCGATCCAGTCCAGGACCTCCGGATGGCGGAAGCCGGAGACGTCCGCGTGCCCGTTCGTGCCGACCCGGTAGACGATGCACTCCGGGGTGGCGGCCCGGCCCATGAAGACCTCGCCGTGCCGTTGCGCGGGGACGGCGGCGTCCCCGGTGGAGTAGGAGAGGAACATCGGCAGCCCGGCCCAGCGGGCGGGGTCGTCCCGGGCCGGGTCGAAGCCAGCCTGGAGCCGCAGCAGCTCCGCGTCGTCCAGGGCGCCATAGGCCTCGCGGATGGCGGGCAGGGAGTTCGAGGCCAGGGAGTCCACCGTCCCGTTGACCACCACCACGCCGGCCAGGTCCGGGACGAGTCCACGGCCGGAGGCGTTGTAGGCCGCCATCCCGCCCATGGAGTAGCCGTGCAGCACCGTGGCGGCGGGGGTGAACTCGCTCCGCAGCCATCCGAGCACAGCCAGGCCGAGGGCCAGCGCGTCCGGGTTGCCGAAGGCGTTCCCCGTGGACGGGGCGCCCAGCACCCAGCCACGGTCCAGGGCGGCGTCCCGGAACGCGCACATCTCCCGGTTGTCCATGTTGGTGCGGGAGGCCCCGGAGCCGTGGAAGTGCAGCACCGCCAGGTCCGCCTCCGCCACCGGCGCACCGTCCCGGTTCAGCGGGGCATGGGCGTAGAACCGGGCCTCCCCCACGCGGCCGTCGAAGCGCAGGAACGCGGTGCCTGCGGCGGTGCGGTGCTCGGTCGAGTCGAGGATCCGGACGGTGTCGTCCTGCTCGGCGCAGGTGTGCTCGGTGCCGTCCGTGGGGACGTCGGGCCGGTCCGCCATGGTGGGCTCCTTCGTGGGACGGGTGGTCCGTGCTGCGTCTGTGGCCTCCGGCCCGGCGGGGGCCGGAGGCCACAGGTGGGTAGGGCGTGCGGGACTTGAACCCGCGACCGAAGGATTATGAGTCCTCTGCTCTGACCGACTGAGCTAACGCCCCGTGCGCGGTGCGCGTCGGCCAAGTCTAGCGATCCGTCCGGCTCAGAGGCGCGCGCGGACCTCGGCGGGGGTGGCTCCGCGGTAGAGGGCCTCGAAGAGGTCCACGGTCTTCTGGGCGGAGTGGCGCAGCGCCTTGGCGTGGGAGGCCTCCCCCATGCGGGTGCGCTCGGCCTCCGGGGCGCCCAGCACCAAGGCCAGCTTGGCGGCGAGGTCCTCGTGGTCACCGGGGACGAAGAGGTACCCGTTGACACCGTCGTCCACGAGGTGCGGCAGCGCCAGGGCGTCGGCCAGCACCACGGGCTTGGACGCGCTCATCGCCTCCAGGGAGACCAGGGACTGCAGCTCCGCGGTGCCCGGCTGGCAGAACACGTCCGCCCGCAGGTACGCGGTATGCAGCTCCTCATCCGTGACGTGCCCGCGCAGGGCCACCAGGTCCTGCACGCCGAGCTCCTCCCCGAGGTCCCGCAGCATGTCCCGCTGCTCGCCGTCCCCGATCACCTCGGCGTGGACCTGCAGGTCCGGGCGGGTGTCCCGCAGGTGCGCGATCGCCCGCAGCAGCACGTCGATGTTCTTCTCCACGGCCAGGCGGCCCACGAACAGCGCGGTGGGGTGCGGGTGCGGGGTGATGACCTCGCCCTCGGCCTGCTCGTACTTCGCGGCGTCGATGCCGTTGGACACGGGCAGCACGTTCTGCAGCCCGGCCCGCTCGGCCATGGCGCGGGCGGCCAGGGCGGTGGGGGTGGTGACCACGGCGCCCTTGCCCATGAGCCGGCCCATCTGCCACCAGGAGTAGCGGGAGTAGCGGTCCAGGAACCACTGCGGGAACGGCAGGAACGGCTCCAGGTTCTCCGGCATGAAGTGGTTGGTGGAGATGGTGCGGATGCGGCGGCGTTCGGCCACCGCGATCGCGGCGGCGCCGATCATGTAGTGGCAGTGCACATGGACCACGTCCGGCTGCACCTCGGCCATGATGCGGCGCATCGCGCGGCGGGCCAGGGGCGGGAACACGAGCCGGTAGTACTCGTGCGTCGGCGGTCGCCAGGAGCGGATGCGGTGCACGGTGGCCTCGGGGCGGTGCTCCACGAAGTCCGGGCCGTCGTCGCTGCGGGCGGCGACCACGTGCACGTCGTGCCCGCGCTCGTGCAACGCGGTGGCGAGCCGGAAGCAGAAGGTGGCGGCTCCGTTGACGTCGGGCGGATAGGTGTCCGCGGCGATCATCACGGTGAGGGGGCGGGCGTCATGCCCGCGCGGGGCGTCGGTCACGTGGACGGTGCTCCTGGCGATGGTGGCTGGTCTCGGCGGCCTCTCCCCTCCGGACGGCGCACCCGTTTGCGCCGGCACATCGGAGGCTCAGACAGGCTCAGCCTAGCAACGGCGGAGTCCGCTGCCGTGGTGGTATGCGTCACCCGGCGGGGCGCCGTGCGCCGGCGGGGGCGCCGTGGGCCCAGGCCTCGGGGGCGGCC
>NZ_JBNFOB010000165.1:0-5464 GCF_057364565.1 Micrococcus sp. LASM2_SD2
CGGCCAGGCCGGCGACGCGCCGCCACCGCCACGACGGCGAGCAGCTCGACCCACGGGACCGCGGCCGGACGACGCCGCCGTGTCCGACGTTCTCCATCAGCTCCCCGAGCAGCAGCTGCGAGCCCGCCCAGCCGTAGAGCACGCCGAGCGCGCAGCCCAGGGCAGCGGCGACGGCCGCGGTCAGCACGGCCTCCAGGGCGATCATCGTGCGCAGCCCGCCCTTGGTCAGGCCCAGGGCCCGCAGCAGCGCGTTCTCGCGCGTCCGCTCGATCGCCGAGAGGCTCAGCGTGTTGGCCACGCCGATCAGAGCGATGACCACGGAGACGGCCAGCAGGGCCACCACGATCCAGAGCATCGTGTCGATGATCGATGAGTACACCGAGCGCTGCGGGGCACCGCCGGCGATCTGGCCGGGGTCCACGCCCGCGGCATCCGCCACCTCGCGGGTGAGGTCCTGCAGGCCGTTCACCGGGACGTCCTCCGCGGTGGCCACGAGCAGGCGGGGGGCCATGGGGGTCCCGCCGCCGTCCTGTTCGGTGCCGGTGACGGCCTCGCCGTCCCAGCCCATGCCCTCGGCGTCCGCCGTGGTCATGAAGACCTCGGAGTCCATGCCGCCGGCGCCGAGGGTGGTGAAGGTGCGCTTCGTGCCGGCCACCTGCACGGTGGTGTCACCCTCCACCCAGGACGGGGCGAGGACGGTGCCGGGCTCGCCGAGCATGCGCATGCCGTCGCCCGGCAGGTTCGAGACCACCTGACGCAGGCCGTCCTGGTCCACCGCGTACACGGGGGAACCGTTCTGCGTGGTGCCCACCGGGGTGGCCACGGTGACGGCCTCCACGTCGGAGAGCGCACGCACCCGGTCGGCCGCGGCAGACGCGTCCGCACCCTCGGCGAGGGTGACGGCCACGTCGATCGGGAACTCGGTGTCCAGGGCGGCGTCCGAGGCGTCCTGCGCGGTGCGGCCGCCGGTGAGGAACAGGGCCACCAGGGTGGTGCCGATCAGCAGGGCCGCGGCGTGGAGGCCGTGCGGCCGCGGTGGCGGACCGCGGTTCACGGCGGCGAGCCGTCCGGGCACGCCCGCCGGGCGGGCCAGCAGCCGGCGGCGGAGACCACCGGCGGGACGAACACGGCCGCCAGCATCAGCATCCCCACGAAGGAGAGCATGCCGCCGCCGATCGCGGAGAGCGGCTCCTGGCCGAACGCGCCCCAGAGCATCAGGGCGGTGCCGCCGGCGAACAGCAGGCCGCCGAGCACGGTGCGGACCACGCCACCGCGGGAGCGGACGGTGAGCTCCGGGACCGGCTGCAGGGCCTGCAGCGGGGAGACGCGGGTCGCCGCGACGGCCGGGGCCAGGGAGGCCAGCACGGCCACCAGGGTGCCCACGCCCACCGCGATCAGCAGCCGCACCGGGTCTGCGCCGAAGGTCAGGGTCGGCAGGTTCAGGGGGCCACGCAGGGCGGTAATGACCACGAAGGCCAGGCCCACGGCCAGCACCGTGCCGAGCACCGAGCCGATCAGGCCGACCAGCAGTCCCTCGAGCAGCACGGAGCGGCGCACCTGCCGCGTCGAGGAGCCGAGGGTGCGCAGCAGCGCGAGCTCGCGGGTGCGCTGGGCCACCAGCACCTGGAAGGTGTTGGCGATGACCAGTGCGGTCACCAGCAGGGCCAAGGCGGCGAACCCGCCGAGGACCCAGGCGAACACGTCGGTGCCGCCGGAGGAGTCGGCCAGGGAATCGCGGACGGCTTCGTCCGGGGTGGACACGGAGGCGTCGACGTCGTTCCGGTCCAGCAGGTCCTGCAGGTGCTGCCGCACCTCACCGGTCTCTGCGCCGTCGGCGAGGCGGATCAGCACGGAGGAGGCGGAGGCGGTGCCGGACTCCACGTCCGAGCCCTCCGGGGCACGGTCCACCTCGGCCACGAGGGACTGGGCGGCCCAGGTCTGCGGCAGGGAGGACAGGCGCGGGTCTGCCGAGGGGTGCGTCAGGCCGACGACCTCCACCTCCACGGCCTCCGCCTCCGGCAGGCCGGACTGCAGGGAGAACGTGGAGCCGACCCTCAGGCCGAGGCGATCGGCGGTGCCGGTGTCCACGGCCACCTCGCGGGTGCCGGGCTCCGGGGCACGGCCTTCGGTCAGGGACATCTCGGAGAGGGTGACGTCCGCCGGCAGCGGGGACAGGGCGGTGTAGTCGCCGCCGGTGGCGGCGTCGCCGGAGACCGGGGTGCCGGAGACCTGCACGTAGCCCATCTGGACGGGGAAGGCCTCGGCCACGCCGTCGACCGTCCCGAGCGGGCCGGGGTCCTCGGCGGTGCCGGCCAGCTCGCCGAGCCGGAC
The DNA here is from genome assembly GCF_057364565.1 of Micrococcus sp. LASM2_SD2. Lineage (NCBI taxonomy): Bacteria > Bacillati > Actinomycetota > Actinomycetes > Micrococcales > Micrococcaceae > Micrococcus > Micrococcus sp. LASM2_SD2. Next base: position 2,332 of record NZ_JBNFOB010000165.1, read on the forward strand.
TCCCGCCGACGCGGCGTCCTGCGAGTGGTCGGCGTCGGCGGGCAGGACCACCAGGTCCGCCTTGGAGTAGGTGGCGCCGAGGGTGGTGCGCAGGGTGGCCTGCGCGGACGAGGAGACCACGAAGGACGCGGCCAGGAACAGGGTGCCGATCAGGATGGCCAGCACCACGGACACGTAGCGGCGCGGATGTGCGCGCAGCTGGGACAGGGCGATCTTCAGCATGCTCGGACCTGCCTCACTGGAGCTGCGCCAGGGCGGCGGCCACGGTCTCGGGGTTCGGCTCGAGCAGCTCGCCGGCGAGGCGGCCGTCGGCCAGGAGCACCACGCGGTCCGCGGAGGACGCGGCCACGGGGTCGTGGGTGACCATGATGACCGTCTGGCCCATCTGCTGCACGGAGCGGCGGAGCAGGGCGAGGACCTCGGCGCCGGTGGCGGTGTCCAGGTTGCCGGTGGGCTCGTCCCCGAACACCACGTCCGGGCGGGTGAGCAGGGCGCGGGCCACGGCCACACGCTGCTGCTGGCCGCCGGAGAGCTGGGCGGGACGGTGCTGGAGGCGCTCGGTCAGGCCCAGGGTGTCCACGATCTCCGCCATCCAGGCCCGGTCCGGGGACGTCCCGGCGAGCTCCAGGGGCAGCAGGATGTTCTGCTCGGCTGTGAGGGTGGGCACCAGGTTGAAGGCCTGGAACACGAAGCCGATGCGGTCGCGGCGCAGGCGGGTGAGCTGGCCGTCGTCGAGGCCGGTGATCTCGGTGACGCCGACCGTGATGGTGCCGGCGGTGGGGGTGTCCAGGCCGGCGAGGCAGTGCATGAGGGTGGACTTGCCGGAACCGGAGGGCCCCATGATCGCGGTGAACTGTCCGGAGGCGAACTCCACGTCCACGCCGCGCAGGGCGTGGACCTCGGTGTCGCCGTGGCCGTAGGTCTTGGTGAGGCCGTGCGCCGCGACGGCGATGCCGGCGGGCGCGGCGGCGGGACGGGGAAGGGTGTTCGTGTGGCTCATGGCAACCACTGTCCTCCGCGCCGGCCTCGTGCGGATCCTCCGGGAGGAGGCACTCCTGCCCGGCAGGTGTCATCCCACGGGATGACCCACCCCTGGACCGGGGGAGGGGGAGGAGTCTGGGAGAATCGTGGACATGAGATCCGATGCCCGCGCGAACCGCAGGGACCTGCTCGAGGCGGCCGAGAGGCTGTTGAACGTGCACGGTCCCACGGTGTCCCTGCGCGCGGTGGCCCAGGAGGCCGGCGTCGGCGTGGGCACCCTCTACCGGCGCTTCCCCACGCGCCGCCATCTGCTGACGGCGCTGCTGGGCCAGATCCTGGAGAAGGTCGACGCCATCGTGGACGGCTACCTGGCCGAGGCCGGGGAGCCGGAGGACGACGACGGCGCGCCTGCCTCGGACGGCGACCTCGCCCGGGTGCGGTGGCACCGCTTCGCCACAGAGCTGGTGGGGGTGAACCTGACGGTGGCGGCCGCCTCCCTGGACTCGCTGGACCGCAAGGACCTGCCGAGCGAGGACATGATCGAGGCGGCCGAGAAGACGCTGCTGCAGCGCATGGAGGACGTCCTGGTGCGGGCCCGTGCGGACCGCCTGGTGTCCGAGGACCTGACCGGGGAGCGCTTCTTCATGGGACTGCTGACGGTGTCCCGTCCGCTGCTGTCCGAGGAGCGCTGGCGCCTGCCCGGCCAGGAGGACTGGATGCTGCGGACCTACCTGCGCGGGCTGCGCCCGCAGGGCTGACTCAACGGCGTCCGGCGGCCCGCTCCTCGAGCCGTTGCGAGACGCGGGCGGTGACCGCTCCGACGCCCACGGCGAGCACGAGTGAGACCACCATGCGCACGGTGGGCGGCACCGGCACCACGAAGGTCAACACCATGAGGCAGACCGCCGCGGCCACCAGGCCGGTGAAGCAGGCGATGGTGCCGTGGTCGGCGGCGTCGGGCTGGGCGGAGACCTGCGGCCCGGCGGACGCCGCGGTCGGGCCGTCCGAGCGATCGGACATCGCGGTGCGGGACGGGGCGGAGGCGCGTGCCGTCGTCGTGGTTCGCTCTGCGGCGGTGGTCATGCTGTCCCCCTGATGCTGACGGTGCGGTCGTCTGATCTGCCTCCGAGTCTTCTCCGTGCCCGAGGTCTCCGGCACCACCGGGGGGATGAACTCCGCGTGGCGCCGCCTCCTCCTGAAGTCGGAGGCCGGGGCCGAGGAGGACCGACGACGTGCCGGCTCAGGGACGCACGAGCCCCGCCCGGTAGGCCGCGACGACCGCCTGCACCCGGTCCCGCGCCGCCAGCTTCGCCAGCACTCGGCCCACGTGGTCTTCACGGTGGCCTCGGACAGCACCAGCTCCGCGGCGATCTCCAGGTTGGCGTACCCCTGGGCCATGAGCACCAGGACCTCGCGTTCGCGCGGGGTGAGGGTCTCGATCGCCTGACGCTCTGCGGCACCGTGCTCGTCCTGGGCGGCCTGGGCCTGCAGCCGCGGCGCCATGTGCTCCAGCAGCCGGCGCGTGGTGGACGGGGCGATCACCGCGTCTCCCCGGTGCACGGTGCGGATCGCGGCGAGCAGCTCCTCCGGCGGGGCGTCCTTGAGCAGGAACCCGGAGGCGCCGGCCTGGATGGCGTCCAGGGCGTACTCGTCCAGGTCGAAGGTGGTCAGCACCACCACGCGCGGGGCGTCGGGGGCGGCCAGCAGCGCCTGGGTGGCTTCGATGCCGTCCATCTGCGGCATGCGTACGTCCATGAGCACCACGTCCGCGCGGGCCACGGCGGGCGAGCCCACCGCCTCCCGTCCGGTGGAGGCCTCGGCCACCACCTCCAGGTCCGGCTGCGAACCGATGAGCATGGCCAGCCCGGAGCGGATCAGCTGCTGGTCGTCCACGAGGGCGACGCGGATCGGCGCGCCGGCGGCGTCGGTCGAGTCGTCGGCGGGGCCGGAGACGGCGTCGTCGGCGGAGGTCTGGCTGGTCATCGGCGGTGTCCCGTTCGGCTCGGTGTGCTGATCCATCATGCTCCTTCAGCGTGCGCGTCACTGCGCCTCGTAGGGCAGGCGCGCGGTGACGCGCACCGCGGCCGGTGGCGGGTGGCCGGCCTCGAGGGTATCCGCCGAAGAGGGCGGGCCCGCTCGGCCATACCCTGCA